>NZ_JANSHR010000007.1:0-1779 GCF_047461675.1 Synechococcus sp. R70.1 | reverse complement strand
TGGGTCAGCTCCGCCTGCACCTGGGTGCGGCCCGTCTCTTCCCGATCCAGCCGCATCGTCTCGATGACAATCATCGCGGTGGCCAGCAGAAAGATCGAGGCTACCACCAGCGACACCAAAAGCTCGATGAGGGTAAACCCTCTGCTGGCTTGGCGGCGAAAGATCAACACAGGCCAACACCTCCATCTTTCAACAGGTTTTGCAGGAAGGAACTTAGGCTCTACCTCAGGGTACAGCAGGTCAGTTAGGCAAGGGGAAAGCCCGGCACCTCTGGTTGGGATTCTCGCCTCTGGCAATGGCTATCTGCCGGCAAACATCTCCCAAGTTGGCAGCAGGGTTAACTTCTACAAAGGAGGTGGCTAGTGGAAAGAGCCAGACATTGGCATTGGCCAAGTTCTGGTTAGCCGAAACCACCTCCGCCCTCAAGCCAGGCAGCGCTCGGCGAGTGTTTGGATCAAAAGAAAAGCGGTGGTAAACCCTCACCCCCATGCGAAAGCTGCAGGGCACCCCCTCAATGACCCTGTTTTCACGGCGGTCGATGCAAGGTGCCCCTGCGTCGCGGAAGGTTTGGATGACGTATTCTTCGGGGTTACGCCCCGGCACTTGGACCCGAGCCACGCGAATGGAATAGTTGTTCCCATCTGTGTCCATATCGGTAGGAGGTGGGGTATTTGCCAGCGGGTTGGCTCCCACCCTGGGCAGACGGGCCAGTTGAGCCCGATCCTGAAAAGCGCGAGGGTTGGCAGCCAGCTCGATATCCACCAGAGTGCGGATGCGGTCTACCTCTTCCTGGGCTAGGCGGTTGGCCAGCTCCACCCGCTCGCTCATGGCACGCCGGTAGGCAATCACCGTGAGGGTAGGGGCCAGGGCAGCCATGGCCAGGGCCACGAGGACGACCGAAGCCAAGACTTCAATGAGGGTGAAACCCTCCGCTTGGTGTTGCTGCCAAAGCCGCCACTTGTTCATGGATCCCTCCCTCTTCTGCCCCTACCCTAAATCTGCCCCTGACCGGCCAGGTCAGTATCAGTTAAACTCCTCGCAGCCACCAATCCGGGCAGACGGATCCAACTGCACACCCGGCTGATCCTGGAGTGCGCAGCGCAGCCGCCGCACGTACGGATCTTGTGGATCTAGCTCCCGCAAGAACTCGGTGCGCGTGTTGGAGGGGAATTGGAAGCGAGCCGACACAGGGCCGGGGCGGCGGGCAATTTGCAAGCCCACGTCATAGCCGAAGCGGCGATTGGGTGGGTAGTAGTAGTCGAAGCCCCGCACAAAGGTTGGATCTGACACTAGGCTGGGCGGCTCGAAGCTGTGCTGCAGGAAGGGGCCAGTGGCGTAGGTGCTGTAGTTGAGCTGGATCATCGAGCCGCTGAAAAAGAGGTTGACATCTCTCCACAGCTCGTTGAGCCGCAGGAAGTTGTGCATGCCGCCGGCAGTTTGATGCAGCCGCGAGGGCAGGGTACCGCTGATGGCAGTGGCGTTCACCCGCGTTTCCCTAGCTGGCTGCAGTTGATGGTTGTTTTCGCCAGTGTCGTTGCGGCGGCGCTGGTTTACATCCGCTGAGGCCAGCTCTTGGAAGCCGGGAATGGGAATGGGCCGCCGGGTCACCTCGTCTAGGATCACCCCCAGCACCGGGTTTTCGCCGGCAAAGCCAGTGGGAGCCTTGTTCAGGTCCAGGGTGAACGGCTCCACATCCACCCAGACCAGGCCATCGCCATCGCCGCCGTTACGGTCGATCTGAACCTGGATGGTGTTGCCGTTGGGCTTGACGTAGAAGCA
>NZ_JANSHR010000006.1:0-1792 GCF_047461675.1 Synechococcus sp. R70.1 | reverse complement strand
GTGCGCTGGCCGGATCCGGTGTTCCCGGCGCAAGGAGTACCTGACGCCATTGGTCAGTACAACAATGGCTATACCACCAATGCGCCTACCTGTAATCCAAGTGGCACCAACAACCAACGCTGGGCCTGCGTGCGCAATGCTATCGATAACCCGACCAACCTGGCCCCCTTTGCCCGCAGCGGCAGCGGTTTCCCTTGGTGGGGCGGCTTCCAGTACTTTTTCGGCAGCAGCACATCGCTGGACTCCAACTCTCCCTTCAAGCGGCGGCTGTATGACAACTCTAGGTGCGACGGGTCTTTGGCGGACATTCGGCAGCCCCGTTGCCGCTTGTCGGCGCCGGCTGGCACCCCAGATCGACGGGATCGCGGCGACTGGTTCTGGATGCCTAGTTGCGGAGAGCCAGATGGCAACAATGGCTTTACGAATCTGCTGACCGACGCAGATGATCTCAACTTCCCGGGTCACTTCAACTTCCTGCGCTCCTGCTGGCGGCGTAGAAGTGGGGCAGGGCCGACTGGCAACAACAACGGCAACGACTTCTTCGTGGTGCGCTGGGTAGGGGAGCTGTATCCCCGTTGGCCGGGCTTGCAGACCTACCGCATTTTCGAGGGTGATGATGGTGTGCGGCTGATCATTCGCCGGCGGGACGAGAGACCTGACGCCACCTTCAGACTCGATGCCGTTTGGCATGGCACTCCCCTCAACTTAGGACCCAACGCTGCAGGTGCCGAAGCCTGGCGGGATAGCGGCAGCAACGAGGTTGCCTTGAGATTGGAGCTGGAGTGCGCGGATCCCTCCCAGCCCTCGCCCTACTTGATAGAAATTCAAACCTATGAAAACACTGGCAACGCCCGGCTGCGCTTTGCCACCCGCGATGGCAGTGAGTGGGAAGACTACGACCTGCGCTACCTAAAGCCGCTGCCGCCGGTCAACAAGCCTTGCCAGCCGGATCCTCAGAAGGCTCTTGAGTCTAACCAAGCGTATTGCAAGACCTGCGATCCCATCTGGGATCCCCCCTGCCCGACCAATATCTGTCAGCCTGTAACCATTACCCAAACAGCAATCTTGCCTGCTGGCTGCCCAGGCACGCCACCATCACCTCGACAGGTTACCTGCCAACCTCCGAGGACCTGCGGTGCTTGGTCTGAATGGACTCCTGAGTGTACGGTGGCCAACGGTGGCACCAGAGTCACCCAAACTCGCAGCCGCACCTGCACAGTGACAGCTTGCGGAACCAGCTACACCGAGACGCAATCCCAAACGGTCGACTGCCCGCAGACTTGCAACTACGCCTGGGGGCCTTGGACGCCGGCCAGTTGCGATGAGGTCATCAACCAAATCGACTGTGGCACAGTCAAAACGTTTGACCAAAGCCGGACAGGCTACCTCATTGCCAACGATAGCAGCCCAGGCTGCCCAGCCACCAAAACGGAGACGATACCTTCAGGCTTAAGATGTCAACGCAATTGCGGGCCGCAAAGTTTTGCCCCAGAAGCTCCCTCCAAGAGCCCTCTGGGCGAGTGGCTAGCCGTTAAGCCCAACACGGTGGAGCTGCGCCCTGTTCAGGAAGTGCAGGCGGATCCGGAGCTCGAGACAGTCAGCGTGCACAGTGTGGCCAAGGCTTCTACTGAAGGTGTAACCATCGCCCTGGAGCCGCAGCTCTCGCCAGTGCTAGAGGTGAAAGCAGGGGTGCCCAAGCCGCCCAAGTGGCCCAGCCCTGCTGAGGCTTTGCGGGCAGCCTTCAATTGGATGTTTGGGGAGCCAGCCCATGCTGCCCGCGCTGGCTTGAGGG
>NZ_JANSHR010000005.1:0-1837 GCF_047461675.1 Synechococcus sp. R70.1 | reverse complement strand
CTCCCGCTCCAAGCGCTCCGCGCCGCTAGCGCGAACACCCTGTCGGGTAGAGTGCGGGCTTCAAGGACTCCGTCCGAGTAGCGCGAAAAGGACGGGATGCCCCACCGCCCTGTACTTGATAAGTAAGGCAGAGTTCTGTTCGCGTAAGCGGGACGTAGTCCTTTCCCTGGGCAACTCCAAGCCGCAGTGAGGGCAGGAATGCCACCTCTCACTCAGGCTTTTGGGAACTTTCCGACCGCACCCAGAACACTCTTGACTTGTGCCGTTGGGGTTCACTGCAATCGTCAACAGCCCAGCTCTCTCAGCCTTGACTGTGAGAATACGCAGGAAGCATCCAGAACAGATTTGGCTAGGTTGGTTCTGGCAAGACCCTTAACGTTAAGCGCCTCATGGGCAATGTTTTTCCCCTTGCTCAACAACCACTTGGCTACCTTGTCGTGGAAGTCTTTGCGCTGATTGGCTACTTTCAGGTGCGCCTTTGCCAACCGCTTCAAGGCTTTCTTGTAGCGGTTTGACCCCTTCCGCTTACGGGACAAAGACCGCTGCAATTGCTTCAACCTTTTTTGTGCCCTGCGATAGTACCGTGGAACTGGAATGGCTTCCCCCTGGTCAGTCACCAGAAACGAATCCAACCCCATATCGATCCCTATCGTGTTTTCCAGGGTTGGAGGGTCGGGATCAAGTTCGGGAACAGAAGAGTCTTGCAGGCTCAACGTCACATACCAGCCATCAGCCTTACGAGTGACGGTAGCCGTCTTAATCACAAAACCTCCAGGCAGAGGACGGTTCTGGATGAGCTTAACCAAGCCGATTTTAGGCAGGTGGACAAACTTTCCCCGAATACAGTTCTGTTTCATCTGGGGATACGTAAAGGAACGATACCGACCTGCCCCCTTAAACCTTGGCTTGCCTAGCCTCTTGCCGTTAATGTTTCCTTTCAGCCAGCGGTCAAAGGCTTGCTGTACTCGCTCTATGCAGTTTTGCAAGACTTGCGAGTGAATGGTCTTGTACTCCGGAAAGAGTGCTTTTGTGTTTACTAGGTCGCGCTTCTGTGAGTAGTAGTCTGGCTCATCTTTCAGCTCAGGTAAGTGACAGACCAGTAGAGAACAGGCATAGACATCGCAGCGGTTTTGTTCCCACCACTTGAAGCGCTCTGCTAAGCAATAGTTGTACTGCTTGCGCAGCAACTCTAGCCACTTCTCCATCAAGGCAATTTGGCTAGAAGTAGGACGCAAGCGGTACTGGTAGGCAACTCTCACGTAAGAGTATCCAAGAGCTACTACACTGATTATAGCAGCAGTGAAAGCTGAAGGGCTATGAAAGACGACTTTGTCTCTAGCGGCAGGGCTGTGTCCGATTTAAAGGCGCACTTAGTCTTAACGACCAAGTACCGCCGCCAGGTACTCACTGCTGAGATGTTACAGCGCTTACATGAGATCCTGTATAATCTCTGCCAAAAATGGAACTGCAAGCTTATTGAGCTTAACGGTTTGAGTTTAACGGTGAAGCAGATCATGCCCACCTTCTATTTCAATACTACCCACAGATAACTTTGTCCAAGTTTGTGAATAATATTAAATCTGTCTCTAGTCGCAGACTGAGAAGCGAATTTACGGACAGAAGGATCTACCGAAAAGATGTTCTGTGGAATGAATCGTATTTCATTGCTTCGTGTGGCGGCGTTACCGTTTCGGTTTTGCGTCAGTACATTGAAAACCAAGGTGTCCCCGCCTCTCATCCCGACCCAAGCGCTCCGCGCCGCCAGCGCGAACACCCTGGCGGGTAGAGGGCGGGGCTTCCCGGCGGGGCTAGCTAACGGGCCGTGGCCGACGGCAAG
>NZ_JANSHR010000004.1:26405-62441 GCF_047461675.1 Synechococcus sp. R70.1 | reverse complement strand
TCGGATATTTCCTGTCCTTCCTCGATGCTGTTCTCGAGGTTAAGTAGCCACGACCTCAGCTCCTTATCACCTCTCGTAGAGGCTTTAATGAAGTTATAGCAGTCTTTAAAAAGAGAGCTGACCATCCACCGCCTGGTACTGGGATCTACATCCGACGCTTCAGAAGAGTTAGCTCCCCAGGCACATTGAGCATAAAAGAGTGCAATAGCAGAAAGAGGAACGATGCAAGGCGGCTCTGGAAGAGCCAGAATCTCCTGAATTTCCTCCCTCAGCTCCTCGATCCTTTGCTCTAGAGGGTTGTCGGTTTGATTCCGCATGTCAACCCTGTTGAGCAAGAAGACCATCAAACTGGTTTGACCTCTGAGAAACTCTACGACATCCTTTAGCTCTCTCAAGAGAGTTTCCCGTCCTTGCCAATCTGTCTGAGAGTAATCCAGTGCAACAAAGCTAAAGCACTTGCTGACATGCTCTTGGATAATCCTAAGGCTTGTTCTATCTTGAATTGAGTTTAGGCCAGGCAAGTCATAAATCTCGACCTGTAAGCCCTCAGGCAGGCCTAACAGAAAAGGATTTCTGACCGGCAGCAGCGGACACTCAACGTCTACCTGAGGGATGCCCACCTCCGCTTCATCCCTCTTCTTCCTCTTCTTTCGCCGCTCTTGGTGGTAGGCCTCCATCGTCAGCTTGAGCCGGCTGTAGATTTCTTCGTCCCTCAGGTCTTCCCACGTGCCGCATTCCCAGGTAGCTCCTTCGGTATTGTGGATAACTAGCCTGCTCCGCTCGCTGTGCCTAATCCGCAGGATCCCGGCACTCATCTCCTGGGCCTCAATAGGCGCGATTTTCCGGCCAATGAGGGCGTTCACAATAGTGGATTTACCCGAAGAGGTGGTGCCAATGGTGGCAATCCGGAAGGAGGGCTTCTGTAGGCGGGCAACAGCCTCTTCGTAGACAACCCGAAAGGCCTGCAGCTTTTCCAGCAGCACAGAGCTGCTAATGACGTCGTGGTATTCGCTGAGGATCCCGGCAGTGAGGTTGCCGAGGGTGAACAGTGACTCTCTTGCGATCCGCAGGGCTACCGAGGGATCCGTAGAATCAAGCCTGTGATGCGCTCCTTCAGATAGAGTTGAAGATGACATGCCGACAGCTCTCAAGCCGCTTCGCCGGCATTATAGTCCTTTCGCTAGTACCGTGGTTCGTTTTCTTCGCATTTTTCAGCGTCCTTCTTGCCAGCAATGCTGATTTAGTAGCATAAGGAAATGGCTCTAAAATGTACATAGCCGCCGGCAGTTCTGGGGTCAACAAGAGGTAGTTTGCGAATGATGGATGGCTCTTTGCAATCTTTCTTCGCCTCTGCCAGCCAGGTGGGGCTGGGAGTAGCGGTCTTCCTGGCGCTGCTCACTCTGCTGGCCTGGATACGCAACTGGCCTTGGAAGTTTTCGCTAGTGGGCTACACGGCCTTTACCTTGGTCCTAACGGCAGGCTGTTTTGCTCTGAGCCTAGGGCCCATTTTCCGCTCCCGCATCCCCGGGGCTGCTCCCTACACCACTGTCTATGACCAAGGGGCGGAGCGGGCGGTCATTGCCGTTAGCCCAGATATCACCCCGGAGCAACTGATCCTTACGCTGAGGCAGGCAGCTAGCGATCTGGCCTCCTCTGGTCGTTTCTCTACCGGCTCGCCGGTATTTACCCTGCAAGCCCGCACTGTCATCCACCCCGAGCCGGGAGTCTCCGAGCCCTTACTTTTGGGCACGCTGCAACAGCCTTTGGGGAAACGCCTGCGCACCCCGGAAGAACAACAGCAGCAGCAAATCCACCTGGAGGAAGAGGCCTTTGCTCGGCTGCGTAGGTTAGCCCAAGTTCAGGAGGCCGCCCCGCCCTCTGAGGGGACTTTGCAAGAGCCTCCCTTGGCCCAATCCTGAGCCCTCAGCCAGCGGCGCAGATCTTGCTCTACTTGCTCAGGGATCTCCCAGGGAAAGAGGTGGGCCACGTTGGGATAGACAATGCAGGTGCACTGAGGGAGAAGGCGGGCCGTGGCTAGGCTGCTGGCAACAGTGATGTGGCAGTCCTGCTCCGCAGCCAGAATCAAAACCGGTAGGTGCAGGCGGTGCAGCTCTCCCTCGCGGTTGTAGCCCTGTCGAAGGGCAGCGCGTAGGGCTTGGCGAGCCTGAGGAGAGGTATGCAGGTAAGCCGGCAAAGCTGCCTGGGCCAGGTAGCGATAGGTTCTCGGGGTATGTCTCTGGACTAGGTAGCGGTAGAGAGAGCGGCGGCCAAAGGTGTTGATGTTCCAACTCCAGCCGGGCCAAAGCCAGTTGAGCAGCGAAGCAATGCCGGTGTTGAGCTGATCCCAAAAATCGGTAGGGGGATGGTTGCTGCGGGGACAGGCAGCGCTGGCTACTAGGATCAAGCCTTTGACCCGCTGGGGTAGGCGCAAAGCCAACTCTAGGGCTAGGATCCCGCCCAAAGACCAGCCCAGTAGCAGACACTCCTGCCAGCCCAGGCGATCCAGCAGCTCCTGCAAGTCCTCCAGGTGGGCCGACATCTCAAAGGGATCCCGTACTTGCGAACGCCCGTAGCCGCGCAGATCTGGGGCTACGCAGGGGTGCATCTCCGCCACCGCCTCGGCAAAAACTTCCATGCAGTCGGCATTGCCGGGATGACCGTGGAGCAGCAAGATGGGCAGGGAAGGGATCCCTTCTCCCCAGGCCCGGTAGTAGAGCTGTAGGCCCATAGCTTAGGCGCTGGCCACCTTTTTTGGCGTCGGCTGCAGCTTCACCCCATTGGGAATGCAGATCAGGTTCTGATCCAGGATCTGCACAAACCCCTTCGAGCGCAGGGATCCCAGCAGGCGGGTTACCGTCACGCGGGTAGCGCCGATGGCATCCCCAATCTGGGCGTGGGTTAGAGTCCAGGGGAGGTACATCCCCTGGTCGCAGGGCTGGCCGTACTCCTCGATCAACAGGCTTAGAAACCCCCTGAGGCGGTCAATGGCTCGACGCTGGCCTAGGTTGCCTAGCCAGAGCAACTTGCGCTGCAGTTGCTGGCGGAAGCTTTCCTGAATCTTCTGGTGCAGATAGGGCCACTGTTCTAAATCCTTCCAGTAAAACCACATCACCGTGGTGCAATCGACGTGGGTACAGGCTTTTAGCTCAAAGCGCTCTGGCTGGCTCACCTCAAAGGGCACGCCAGGTGTGATAAACCCAACAAAAACTTCCCGCCGCTCTGGCGTTTGGCAGACCAGGCGCACCACCCCCTCCTGGGGAATGTACACCAGTCCCGGACGGGTGGGGATGCGCACATCTTTGGGAAAAGTGCGAGAGCGGTAGTGCTCCTCAGCCCACTGGCAGAGTTCTCGCCACTCCTGAGCTTCTGTTGCCGATGCAATGGAAACTAGGGACATGGGATAGACTTCCTGTCGATTGAGCAACTTTGGGGGCTATATGGGCTCTTCCCTCGACCAAAGACGCCGTTGGCAGCCCCCACAGGAGGAAGAAGACTAGCTTTACCTTAGCTTCATAATGACCCTCAAGATTTACTGAACGACACCGTACCTCTACGGATATTGTCTGTAAGACTATGCTCAATGATAACATGCTAGACTGCGCTTCTCAGGCTTTGTCTTGGCTTCCGGACGGCTGTAGGCTTGGCAGCAGAGGGCATCATGGAGGCAGCCGAGCTTGGTCGAAGGGAAGGATGGCCAGGGATGGGTGAGGGGTGGCACTGATGAACATTCTCGTCAGCAACGATGACGGCATCCAAGCGGCAGGGGTGCGGTGTTTGGCGGCAGCGCTGGCTCAGATAGGCGGGCACCAGGTAACGGTGGTCTGTCCGGATCGGGAGCGCTCGGCCACGGGCCATGCCCTAACCTTGCACAAACCTCTAAGGCTAGAGCCGGTGCGGGAGGGGTTTCCGCCAGAGGTGCAAGCTTGGGCCTGTTCAGGCACACCTTCGGACTGCGTCAAGCTGGGTTTGGATGGCCTGCTGCAGCATCCTCCCGACTGGGTGATTTCCGGCATCAACCAGGGGGCCAACTTGGGCACCGATGTGCTCTACTCCGGCACTGTCTCAGCGGCCATGGAAGGGCTGTTGGAAGGGATCCCCAGCCTGGCAGTGAGCCTGGCCAGCTTTACCTACCAGGATTTTCAGCCGGCGGCCCAGGTGGTGCTGACCCTGCTGGAGAAGCTGAGCCTGAAGCCCCTAGAGAAGCCAATGTTGTTGAACGTCAACGTGCCGCCGCTGGGGCTAGCTGAAATACGCGGCATGGTCTTGGCCCGCCTGGCCTGGCGCAAGTACACAGATCTCTACGAGAAACGGGTGGATCCCCGCGGCAAGGCCTACTACTGGTTGGCAGGAGAGGTGGTGGAAGAGGAGGTGGATCCCTGCTCTGATGTGCGGGCAGTTGCCGAGGGCTACGTGTCGATTACGCCCCTGCAGCCAGATCTGACGGCCTACGCAGCTTTCGACAGCCTGCAGCGCTGGGGACTCTCAACCTTTGGCTCTTGAAGCTTTGGCAGTCGATCCCCTTGCCAGGGGCCAAGAGGCCTCTAGCTGGCTCGCCCTAGCCTCGTAGGACTAGGGGGAAAAGGCTGTCAGTTCCAGCAGCCGTTCTGCCACGACCTGGGGAACGGGCATCACCGACAGTCGCGTGCCCCGCCGCACCACCTCTAGCTCTGCAGGGGTAAAAGTGGCCCGCAACTGGGCCAAAGGGATCAAGCGCTCAAAGGCAGCAACGAATTGCACTCGCACCGTGTACCAGCGGGGAGCTGCAGGGGTTGACTTGGGATCGTAGTAGGGGCTGGTGGGATCAAACTGGCTGGGATCCACCACCTGGGTTTCCACGATCTCCATTAAGCCGGCTATGCCGGGAGGGTTGGCGTTGGAGTGGTAGAAAAAGGCGCGATCCCCAGGCTGCATAGCCTTCAGGTAGTTGCGGGCTTGGTAGTTGCGCACGCCGTCCCAGAGAGTTTGGCCCTCCCGCTGCAGATCCCAGATGCTGTAGACGCTGGGCTCCGATTTCATCAGCCAGTAGTTCATGGGGCTTGGGAAAAGCCGAGGTCTAGGTGCGGGCCAGGGATCCGGCCACAAAGTCCACGAAGTTTTGCAAGATCTTCAAACCAACCGGGCCGGACTTTTCCGGGTGAAACTGGGTGGCCAACACAGCGCCGCGGGCAATGGCGGCCACACAGGTTTGGCTGCCGTGCTGAGTGGTGGCGGCCACCCAGCTTGGGTCGTTGGGCACTGCATGGTAGGAGTGGACAAAATAGACCCAGGCTTGGTCAGGGATCCCTGCCCAAAGGGGAGACTGGGGTTGGGTGAGGTGCAACTGGTTCCAGCCCATGTGGGGGATGCGCAGGCCTGGCTCTGGTCGAAAGCGTTGCACCCGTCCTGGCACGATGCCCAGCCCTGGCTCGTTTCCCTCTTCGCTGCTTTCAAACAAAACCTGCAGCCCAAGGCAGATGCCCAGGAAGGGCTGCTGCCGCTCCACTGCCGCTCGGAGGGCTTCCACAAAGCCCCGCGCCCGCAACTGCTGCATGGCTGGGTCGAAAGCCCCATCTCCCGGCAGGACGACGCCATCAAAAGCCTCTAGGCCGTCCGGCCCTGTTACTAGCTGCACCTCGGCCCCGGCCCGCTCCAGCCCTTTGCAAGCTGAATGCAAGTTGCCGGCATCATAGTCGATCACCGCCAGGCGCACGGCTTTCATGGATCCTTTCAAGGGCCTATCAGTAGAGTGGTTCTATGGCAGTCGCAGCACCTACGGAAGAGCTGACCCCCTCCGCTCAGCTTGGCTGGCCGAAGGCTGCCTACCTGCACATCCCCTTCTGTCGGCAGCGCTGCCACTACTGCGATTTTGCCACTGGCCTGGGCACCCGCGAGCTCATAGAAACCTATGTGCAGGTGCTCTGCCAAGAGATCGGTGGCGCCTATCGCTACCGCCATTTGGCCGGGGATCCCCAACCCTTGACCAGCATTTTTTTCGGCGGCGGCACTCCCTCCCTGCTGACGGTGGAGCAATTGGGCCGGATCTTGGCTCAACTTAGGGAGCGGATCCCGTTTCATCCCGACTGCGAGATTTCGCTTGAGGCCAACCCCGGCACCCTGACCCGAGAGCAGTTGGCGGGCTACCGGGACCTGGGGGTCAACCGCATTAGCTTGGGAGCCCAGGCGTTTCAGGCAGAGCTGCTGGCCGCCTGCGGTCGCCTACACGGAGTGGAAGCAATTTATGAAGCTGTGGCCGACTTGAAGGCGGTGGGCTTTGAGAACTTCAACCTGGACTTGATCTTCGGGCTGCCCTACCAAACTTTGGAACATTGGCAGGAGTCCCTGCAAGCTGTTCTTGAAATCAACCCGGCCCACGTCTCCGTTTACGATCTCACCCTCGAGCCCGAAACTCGCTTTGGTCGTCTGTACCGGCCGGGAGAGGCGCCCCTGCCCAGCGAAGAGGCGACCGTTGAAATGTACTTGATGGCCCGGCGTCTCCTCACCCAGGCAGGCTATATCCACTACGAGATCTCCAATTTTGCCCGCCCTGGGTATGCCTGTCGCCACAACCGGGTGTACTGGGAAAATCGCCCCTACTTTGGCTTTGGCATGGGATCTGTCGGCTACGAAGGGGGGCGGCGCATTCACCAGCCGAGGACTCTCCACAAGTATTTTGAACAGGTCAAAGCCCAAGTTCACCCCCTCCCGCCGCCAGCTTCTCTAGAAGAAACCTGGATGGATACGGTGATGTTGGGGCTGCGCCTCCAGGAAGGGCTGGATTTGGCAACTTTACAGGAGCGCTTTGGCAGCAGGAGGGTGGAGCAGGCTCTGCAGAGGCTGGATCCCTACTTTGAAAAAGGTTGGGCCAGTTGCGAAGGGGGACGGCTACGGCTAGTCCCGCCCGAGGGCTGGCTGTTTTCCAACGAGATTATTGAGGAGCTGTTGTTTTAAGTTGCAGTTGACTTGAAACGGGCTTCTTGAAATGAGCCTGAGGCAACCCCAAGCGGTGGGTGAAGCTCAGAGCTGCTGGGTCCTGAAAAGCAGCAGCCCAATCGAAAGGGGTGCTCACTGGCCGGGGGGATGGTGTTGTAAAACCTGCTTCAGGTACCGCCCTGTATGGGATCCCGGGTGTTCGGCTACTTCTTCCGGGGTGCCAACAGCAACAATCTGGCCGCCCTGGTCGCCCCCTTCCGGCCCCAGGTCGATGATCCAGTCGGCACAGCGGAGAATGTCCAGGTTGTGCTCGATCACCAGCACGGTGTTGCCCGCATCCACCAGCCGCTGCAGGACGTTCAAAAGTTTGTGAACATCGTAAAACGACAGGCCGGTGGAGGGTTCATCCAGTAGATAAAGGGTTTTGCCGGTGGAGCGGCGGGCCAGTTCTGCGGCCAGCTTTACCCGCTGCGCTTCTCCACCCGAGAGGGTTGGAGCCGGCTGACCCAGCTTGATGTAGTCGAGGCCCACATCGGCCAGGGTCTGCAGGATCTTGGCCGCAGGGGGCAGGGCCGCGAAGAACTCCAGCGCCTCTCCCACCGTCATATCCAGGACTTCGGCGATGTTTTTGCCCTTGTACTTGACCTGGAGGGTCTCGCGGCTGTAGCGCTTGCCGCCGCAGACTTCGCAGGTAACATACACATCGGGCAGGAAATTCATCTCAATCACGTTCACCCCTTGCCCTTTGCAGGCTTCGCAGCGCCCGCCCTTGACGTTGAAGGAGAAGTGGCCAGCTTGATAGCCTCTGGCTTTGGCGTCCCGAGTCTGGGCAAAGGCTTGGCGGATGGGATCAAACAGACCCGTGTAGGTGGCAGGGTTGGAGCGAGGAGTGCGGCCAATGGGGGATTGGTCGATGACAATAACCTTGTCGATGTGTTCAATGCCGTGTAACTCCCCCATTTCCGCCGGCTTGGGCACCTTCTGGCCAAGGTAGTGCTGCAGGGCAGGGTAGAGCAACTCGTTGACCAAGGTGGACTTGCCGGAGCCGGAGACCCCCGTAACACAGACTAGTTTGCCGAGCGGGATCTCCACATCGATGTGCTTGAGGTTGTTTTTGTGGGCATTGGTGAGCTTGAGGGCAACCCCTTTCCCCGGTCGGCGCTGGGCAGGGGTAGGGATCCGCCTCCGCCCCGAAAGGTAAGCTCCGGTCATGGAGCGATCGCAGGCCAGGATGTTGGCTAGAGACCCTTGGGCCACCACTTCTCCCCCGTGAATGCCAGCTCCAGGGCCAATGTCCACGATGTGGTCGGCGGCGCGGATGGTTTCTTCGTCGTGCTCCACCACGATTAGGGTGTTGCCCAGATCCCGTAGGCGGAACAGGGTCTGCAAAAGGCGGTGGTTATCCCGTTGGTGCAAGCCAATGGAGGGTTCGTCTAGCACGTAGAGCACGCCCGTCAGGCCAGAGCCAATCTGGCTAGCCAGCCGGATCCGCTGCGCTTCACCCCCCGAAAGGGTCATGGCCGGGCGGGCCAAGGTGAGGTAGTCAAGGCCCACATCGATCAAAAACTGCAGCCGGGTTTTGATCTCCCGCAGCACCAGCTCGGCAATCTGCGCCTGGCGAGGGGTGAGCTTCAAATGCTCTAAGCGGTGTAGGCACTCCCGGATAGAGACCTCGGTGAGATCGGTGATACGGTAGCCGCCGACGCGCACTGCCAGGGCCTCAGGGCGAAGGCGAGCCCCCCCACAGGCCGCACAGGGGCGGTAGGTGAGGTAGGTTTCCAGCTTTTGCCGGTAGGTCTCGGAGGTGGTTTCTTGGTAGTGCCGCTGCAACTGCGGGATCACCCCTTCGTAGCGACGGTAGTAGCCCCGGCCCCGGTAGGGGGATTCTGCCTCAACGTAGATCTCCTGGTCGGTGCCGTAGAGGAGGATTTGCTGCTGCTCGGGCGTGAGGTCGCACCAGCGGCTGCTGAGGTCAAAGCCAAAGGCCTTGGCGACCCCTGCCAGCAACGCCAGGTAGTAGGGGTTCTCCCGCTCGGCCCAAGGTGCGATGGCCGCGTAGAGGGGAAGTTTGGGATCGGGCACAATGCGGTCGGGGTCGAAGATGGGCTCAAAGCCCAAGCCGTGACAGACAGGACAGGCGCCAACGGGCGAGTTGAAGGAAAATAGCCGCGGCGACAGCTCGCTCAGCACCGAGCCATGTTCGGGGCAGGCAAATTGCTCAGAGAAGATCAGCTCCGTCGGCTTGCCGTTGAGGTACTGCCCCGCCACCTCGGCTACTTTTTGCAACAGATGTTCCCGCTCCTCCTCCCGAGGCAAGAGCTCCACCACCGCCAGTCCCCCCGACTGGCGCAGACAGGTGGTCAGGGAATCGGCCAGCCGCTCTGCCATGTCGGGGCCCTTGACCAGCCGATCCACCACCACCTCGATAGTGTGGGTCTTGTTTTTGTCCAAGGTGATCTCTTCGCTGAGATCCCATACCTGGCCGTCGACACGCACCCGCACAAATCCCTGCTGGCGCAGGCTTTGCAGGAGCGCTGCGTGGGTGCCCTTTTTCCCCCTCACCACAGGCGCAAGCAGCTGAAAGCGCGTCCGATCCGGCAAGGCCAGGATCTGATCCACCATTTGATCCACCGTCTGAGGAGCGATCACCCGGTCGCAATGGGGGCAGTGCGGGATCCCAGCCCGCCCGTAGAGCAGCCGCAGGTAGTCGTAGATCTCGGTAACGGTGCCCACCGTGGAGCGGGGGTTGTGGCTGGTGGACTTTTGGTCGATGGCAATGGCCGGGCTCAAGCCCTCGATGCGATCCACATCCGGCTTGTCCAGTTGCCCTAGAAATTGCCGCGCATAGGCACTGAGGGACTCCACGTAGCGCCGCTGCCCCTCGGCAAAAATGGTGTCGAAAGCCAGCGAAGATTTGCCGGACCCGGAGACGCCCGTAAACACCACCAGGCGATTGCGCGGGATCCGCAGTTCGATGTTCTTGAGGTTGTGCTGCCGCGCCCCCACTACGTGGATTTCGTTCTGGCCGGACATCTCGTCCCCTCTGTGCGCAGCGCAGGTCGAAAAACAACGAAAGTTAAGGAACATTAACGATTCTAGTGCCGCGCCAGAAGTCTGTCCTCTCCAATCGAGAAGGGGTACCAGCAAGCTGGGTCTATCGTGGGCAGGAGAAGGAAAAAGACTTGGCTATCTTGGAAGGGCCACTTGAGGGATCCCGAAGCAACCTAGCCCATGACCTGGCCGCTGCTTGCTGTCCAAAAAGTCTTCATCTACCTGCTGGTGGGGATCGCCTTCACGGCCCTCTGCCTTGGAGATCAGGCCCTGTCGCCGGCGGTTATCGCCCTCTGCTTGGCGGCGGGGGTGGGCAGTTGGTTCTGGGAGCCACCCCGGATTAGCTTTGCCCGCTATGCGCCCCTCTGGATGCCGCTGACGGTGAGCGTGTTGGTCAGCTTGGCGGCGTTGGTGCTCTCGGGCTTCCTACAGCTTTCGGATGGGGCCATTGGCCTGGTGCTCTACCTAACGGGGGCCAAGTTGTTTCAGCGGGAGCGGGCAGCAGATTACATCCAGTTGGCGGTGTTGTCGCTGCTGTTGATGGCGATTGCCACCCTGTTCAACCAAGATATCAGCTTTGGACTCCTCTTCCTGCTTTACGTGGGGGCAGGGCTAGTTAACCTCACCCTTTATCATCTGCGCCTCCAAGCCGAGCAGCACCCGCAGGCGGCCAGCCAAGTCCGCAGGATCGACCTTGGCTTTCTGGGGTTTCTTGGATCCCTGGCCTTGCTGGCCATGGTCCTGTCAGTGGCTTTGTTTTTCCTATTTCCGCGCGTCGGCTTGGGGATCTTAGGCCGGCAGGCCCGTTCGCCGGTGATGACCACTGGCTTTGCCGAAGAGGTCAGCCTGGGGGAGTTCGGCACCCTCAAGACTGACAACACCGTTGTCATGCGGGTGGAGTTCCCGGCAGGGGTGCCGCCCCAGGTGGAGTCTCTCTACTGGCGTGGCATGAGCTTTGATCGCTACGACGGGCGGGCTTGGTCGCGGACGCTGGATCGCTCGCTCTCGATTTTCCCCAACGCGGCAGGGGTTTTTGAGCTCTCGGCCTCCCCCTTGATCCCTGCTGCCTCCGACCTGCAGTTCTTTCCGCTGGAGCAGCTCATCTACCTAGATCCGCTGGACACCAACACCGTTTTTGGGGTGGCGCCGCTGGTGGAGGTGGAATGGCTGGATCGAGGTGGGGCGATGACTCCACAGCAGAGGTGGCAATGGCAAAACCGCCGCCTGCTCCTGCGCGAGACTGGAGATGTCAGCCATTCTCTGCCCCCCCGGATGCCCTATCTCTACCGTGCCGTGAGCCGGATCCCACGGGATCTGGAACCCCGCCTGCGCCAGCTTGGCCGGGAGGAGCTGCTGAGCGCTCTTGACCCAGTCCAGCAACAAGCCTATCTGCAGTTGCCAGAAGACCTGGATCCGCGCATTCCCGCCTTGGCGGAGGAGATCACGGCTGGGATCCCCGATGTCTTTGGCAAGGTAACGGCTCTGCGGAACTACCTGCTAGAGAACTACGCCTACACCACCAATTTGCCGGATCCCGGTGCCGAGCCGCCTTTGGAGGCTTTTTTGTTTACCCATCGCCGCGGCCACTGCGAATACTTTGCCACCGCTCTGACGATACTGGCCCGCAGCCTTGGCATCCCGGCCCGGATGGTGAATGGCTTCTTGGGCGGTCGCTGGGTGGCGCAGGAGAAGTACTTGGCGGTGCGCAACGCCGATGCCCATTCTTGGACGGAGATCCCCTTTGGCCCCTACGGCTGGGTCATCTTTGACGCTACGCCGGCAGAGGCCAATGTTAGTCAGCGGCAGAGCTGGTGGGATCCCATCCTAGACTTCTACGACAGCCTGCGCTTTCGCTGGTTTAAGTACGTGATTCAGTACGACCTATTTACCCAGCGGCAGATCTGGCGGCAAATCCAAGAGCTGGCCAGCCGCGTGACTGCTCCCCAAAAGCAAGAGGATGTCGTCGCCGTCTTCCGCCGCAGCCTGGTGGGCTGGGGGCAAACGCTGCAGCAAAACGGCCTGCCGCTGGTGGGGGTGATTTTAATCACCAGTTCCATGGCCTACTGGGGTCGCCGCCGCCGCTATCAGGCCCTGCGCTGGCAGGATGGGGGGTGGATTCTCCTAGCCACTGCCGCCAATGGGGTGGTGATGGGATCCCTGTGGCAGCCATCCCCCCCTTGGCCCACCTGGATGGTTGGCCTCTTGCTGCCGAGTCTGGCCTTTGCTGGGATGCGCTGGATCCCGGCGGCTCTACCCAAGTCCCAGCAGCGCCGCCAGCTTATCTCAAGGCTTTATCTCCAACTGCGGGATCTGGCGACGGCGGTGGGGATCCCCGCCCACCTAGGGCCAGAAGCTTGCCTAGAACACTTGCGCCAGGCCGACTTGCCTCAGGTTGAACTGGCCATCCGGTTCCTGCAGCGCTACCTGGAAGTACGCTTTGGCGGGATCCCGCTGGAAGCCGGGGAACTGCAGCGTTGGCAACACCACCTTAGACAGCTTAGGCGGTCCTGGCAGGCCAAGAGTTCGACGCCTGCTCCCAAAAGAACAGCTTGACTGGAAGACGGCTATAAAGCTCTACGAGAAGCCTTGACGTTATGAGGCAGTTAAGAGATAGTTAACTCTAGGTATAGACCTCGCAACCTGCCCCGGCCAAGTAGTAGACCTGAGAGGCGGATTGTCGCTGCAGGTAAGTTCTGCAGGAGCATTTGCGCGCGCTCTTGCTAACTGTTCAAGGCTGTGTTACTTTCCTTGACGTTCAGCTTTGAACGAGCAAGGGCGTGTTAGCTATGCGTAGCTATTCTCTGAGGGCGGCTTTGGCTGCAACTTTGTGTCTGCTGTCCTTGTCAGTTTTTTCCTCTAGTGTGGCTCAAGCGGCGCCTAAGCCAACCGGCAACGGTGCAATCTTCTTTCACCCAGATGGAACCTCAGCTTCCCACTGGGACATCACGCGCATTCTCTACTACGGCCCCGATGGCTTTCTGAACTGGGATCGTCTCCCCGTGATTGCCCCCTATCGCGGGCACCATCTCGACCAGCTTGGGGGAACTTCCAACGCCGGAGCGGTGACCCATGCCACGGGAACCCGTGTCCACGCCAAGAGCTTTGGGTTGGATCCGGACGGCAAAGAGTACCCCTCTGCCAACGGCACCCTGAACACGATCATGGAAGAGGCTGTGGCGGCAGGCTTGGGTACGGCTCTGGTGCAAACGGGATCCATCATTGAGCCGGGGACGGCTGCCTTCGTTGCCGAAGTTGCCAAGCGCAGCGACTATGAGGAGATTGCCCTGCAGGTGGTGGAGTCAGGGGTAGACATCATCCTGGGGGGTGGCGAGGAATGGCTGCTGCCGGAAGGTGTCCAGGGCCGCTTTGGCAAAGGGAAGCGCAAGGATGGCCGCAACCTGATTGAGGAGGCCAAGAAAAAGGGGTACGCCGTTGTCTACACCCGCGACGAGCTGCTCAAGCTGCCGGCGAATGTCTCCAAGGTTTTGGGGGTGTTCAACGTCGAGGACACCTTCTACGACAAGCCTGAAGAAGAGTTGCGGAAAGAAAACTTGCCCAACTACATCGCCAGCGCCCCCACCATTGCCGAGATGACACAGTTTGCCCTGGAGCGGATCTCCCGCAATCCCAAGGGCTTCTTGGCTGTCATCGAAGAAGAGGGCACTGATAACATGTGCAACAACCTCAATGCCTCTGGCTGCCTAGAGGCCATGAAGCGGGCCGACGATGCCATTGGGGTGATTCTCAACTTTATCGAGAAGAATCCCAAGACCTTCATGATCACCACCAGCGACAGCAATGCTGGCGGGATGCAGCTGGTGGATGTCGAGTCTGCCGATAATCCTCTGCCGCCCACTGACGAAAGCGGCGCTCCCCTTGACGGGGTGGACGGCACTGGCACAAAGCCCTTCCTCTCCGCTCCGGACAAAAATGGCAAGCGTTTTCCCTTTGGCATCTCCTGGGCCAGCAAGGACGATGTGGGCAGCGGGGTCATTGCTCGCGCGGCGGGCCTGAACGCTCGAGAGTTGGTGCCGACCACCGGGATCCTGAACACGGACATTTATCGGATTCTCTACTTCGTGCTCTTCGGGGAGCGCATCCCCAGCGAGCTAAGGCGGTAGTCTCAAGCAAGTGGGGATTGGCGGGGATCCCTCGGATCCCCTTTTTTATTGCTACGCAACGCTGTCGCAAACCCGCTGGCGGCGCGGAGCGCTTCTGGGAGTGACGAGGAGTCCTTGCCACGTCTTGTCAGAAAGGAGGAGAAAGACTGTCTTGAGCGGGCTTGGAGTGCCCGTGCTGCACTGCCTGGTAGCGCCGCTTGAACTCCTGCTGCTGCACCTTGTGATCCACGAGGGGATCCGGGTAGCCGCAGCGCCGCCGCTCCTGCAGAGCCCAGGATCCCTTGGGGTCATTCCCCACCCACAGCAAAGCTGGGGTATCCAGCCCCGCTAGCTCCGGCAGGTAGCGGCGGATATACTCCCCCTCCGGGTCGTAGCGGGCCGCCTGAGTGGCTGGGTTGAAGATGCGCAGGGGCCTGGGATCCGTGCCCACACCGGCGCTCCACTGCCAGCCGCCGTTGTTGGCAGCCAGATCCCCGTCTACAAGCTTTTGCATGAAGTAGCGCTCCCCCCAGCGCCAGTCGATGAGGAGATCCTTGGTTAAAAAGCTGGCCACGATCATGCGGCAGCGGTTGTGCATCCAGCCAGTTTCGTTGAGCTGGCGCATGGCCGCATCCACAATGGGGTAGCCTGTCTGCCCGGCGCACCAGGCCTGAAACCAGTCCTGGCGGTTGTCCCATTCCAGCGCATCAAAGGCTCGTTGGTAGGCTCCGCTTTCCACATGGGGCCAGTGGGCCAAGACATGCTTGTAAAACTCGCGCCAGCACAGCTCCTGCCGCCACGTGCGCAGGCTGCTCTCGGCCTCTTCGCTGCGGGCCTCCGCTTCCACTTCACAGGTGGCCTGCCACACCCGCCGAATGCCGATGGTTCCCCAGCAGAGGTGGGGACTAAGAAGAGAGGTGCCCTGCTCGGCGGGGAAGTCGCGGGCTCGCTCGTACTCGAAAATGCGCAGGCCCTGGCAGAAATCCTCTAGAAGCCTCTGAGCCACACTCTCACCCGCGGCCGGGATCCGCTGACCGCAGACAAAGCCCAGATCCGCCAAGCTGGGCAGAGGTTGGGCTTTCAGGCTTGACATCGACTGCAGACTCTTTGGGATGGGGAAGGGATCCGGCTTGGGCAAGCTAGACCAGCGGCGCCAGAAAGGGGTAAAAACCGAGTAGGGCTCCCCCGCCTGGGTCAACACTTCCCCTGGCCCGTGCAGCAGCATATCTTGGTAAGAAAAAGACGGGATCCCAGCTTCCGCCAAGCTGGCCCGCACCCGACTCTCCTGCTGCCGAGCCCAGGGATCCAGATCCTCGTTCCAAAACACGGCCTGCGCTCCCAGCTCGGCGGCCAACTGCCGCAGCTCCACGGCTGGATCTCCCCGCCGCCACAGGAGTGGGATCCCCATCTGGGCGTAGCGCTCCTGCAGCTCCTGCAACGCCTGGAGCAGAAACGCCACCCGGGCTGGGGCCATGTCTGCCCGCTGCAGGAGTTGGGGGTCGAAAACGAAAACCGGCACTACCTGGGGGCTGCGCTGGGCTGCCACATGGAGGGCTGTGTTGTCTCCTAGGCGCAGATCGCGGCGATGCCAGAGGAGAACCAGGGAAGTCATAGGAGGCCAAGCAACTGGATCCCATCTTGGCTGCTTTTCCTTCCTCTCTTCAATTCCCCTCAGGCTGCCGGCAGTGTCTATCTCCCAAAAGACGGCCAGGGCAGAGACTTCGCTGGCCATCGCTGTAGCCCATGGCGTAAGCTGTATCTCCCAGCATCACCACCACCTGAGTTAGCTTGAGGGCAAGTAGCGGATCGAGCGGCTCCGTTACATCGAGCATGAACTGCTCCACGGAGCGCCGCAGCGCCTCTGGGGTTTTGATCACCTTGTCTCCATCCATCGCTGGCTTTAGGTATTCCTACTCAGGAGAGGGTGGACATTGACCCAAAATAGAAGGGGAAGGAGAAGAGGCGCGTAGCATCTGCTCTGAGAACATGGCGCAGAGAAGTCAGCACTCCCCAAGGGCCGAAGTTTGCAGAGGATAGGAACCTGAGGATCGAAAAATGGCAACAGAGCGACGGGTAGCCCGGGTAGCCGAGCAGATCAAGCGGGAGGTTAGCCAGATCCTGCTCTCGGAGATCAAGGATGCCCGCGTGGGGGCGGGCATGGTCAGCATTGTGGACGTAGAGGTTTCCAGCGACCTGCAAAACGCCCGCATCTTCGTCAGCATCTATGGCGACGAAGCAGCCCAGCGGCAAACAATGGAGGGTTTGGCCGCCGCCACTCCCTTCGTGCGGCGGGAGATTGGCCAGCGGCTGGGCCTGCGACGAGTGCCGACGGTGGTGTTTTTACAAGATCGCTCCTTGGAACGGGGGTCCCGAGTCTTGGCCCTACTCAACCAACTGAAACGGGAAGCCGAGGCTCGACAGCAGGGATCCTCCTCCAAAGACCAGGAAACGGTTGAAGAGAGGGATGGTGGCGAGGCCGAGGAGTTGGGCGGCCAGTAGCTGCACCATTTCAGCCCTTAACCATCGCGGGTTGCAGGAAGTAAGAGGAGATCCGTCCTGCCGCCTAGGAGGCCGCAACCGGTTGGTGAACCTTTCAGCCCAGCAGGGCGATAGCTCATCGGTTGCCTTTTGAGAGGTTAGCAACCGCAAAGTTCTAGGATTTGTTAGGCTTAAGGTGTCCTACAGCTCTTCCTCCAGTTATCTGCCCAGAGCCGGCACCACACCCGCCTCCTCCTAGGAGGTAAGGTTCTGCTTCCTTTGCTACCCAGTGCCTATGGCAGCACCCCAGCGGCTCCAGAAGCTTTTGGCTCGGCAGGGGCTAGCTTCCCGCCGCCAGGTGGAAGCCTGGATCCTGGCTGGGCGCATTCGGGTTAATGGGAAGGTGGTCACCGAGCTGGGCTTTAAAGCCGATCCGGAACGGGATTGCATCGAAGTGGATGGGCGGGCAATCTCCTGCGGGGATCTGGCCCGCTACGTTTTGCTCCTGCATAAGCCCCGGGGGGTCTTGTCTACCTGCAAGGATCCCTGGGGGCGCAAGACCGTCCTGGATCTGCTTCCGCCACCCTGGAACCAGCAGATCCGTCTCTATCCAGTGGGCCGGCTGGACGCTGACAGCAGTGGCGCTTTGCTGCTCACCAACGACGGCGACCTGACCCTGAAGCTGACCCACCCGCGCTATCATCTGCCCAAGACCTATCGGGTGCAGGTGCAGGGTCGCCCTAGCCAAGCCACGCTACAACGATGGCGGGAGGGCGTCGATTTGGATGGGTCTACCACTCTGCCGGCAGTGGTGGAGTTTTGTGATCCGCCCCCCTTTAGAAAAAACTCCAACTCCTCGTGGCTGAGGGTGGTCTTGTTTGAGGGCCGTAAGCGGCAAATTCGGCGGGTGGCCGAGCAACTGGGCCATCCTGTGCTCAGCTTACACCGGGAGGCGATTGGTCCGCTGCGCCTTGGCAACCTCAAGCCAGGTCAGTTTCGCCTGTTGGAGCCCCAGGAGGTTCAGGCTTTGCTGGCCTCGTTTGCTGACAATGCCCAAGCGCTCAGAGAGTAGGGGAGCGCGATCTGCAAGGATCCCGTCTTGGGGTACGTTACCATATGCGTGTTAGGTATCTCCCGTGAATTGAGGGGGAGGATGTTACCTGAGTGTGCGTTCACAGGTAAGCGACGATGCAGGAACCAGCACACTCTCTAGAGGCCCTGGGATCCCTGTTGCGGCAAACACGGGAGGCACGGGGGCTGACGTTGACAGAGGTAGCTAACGATACCTTCATCCGCTCCCAATACCTGCAGGCCCTGGAGGAAGCCGACTTAAGCCGCTTGCCGGAGCCAGTCTACGTGCAAGGCTTCATTAAACGCTACGCCAACTACCTAGGGCTGGATGGCGAAAGGCTATCTCGGCAAGCGTTGCCGCTGCTATCGGCCAAAATGCCCTCTGCCTCACCTCCGCGAACTGCTGTTGGCGAACAGCCCGCCTTTGCTTTGCGCCCCTTCCACCTCTGGGCTGCCTATGTGGGGCTAGTCGTGCTGGCGGTGGGAGGGCTGTCGGCTTTTTTGGAGAGCAGGGGCAATCCCTTTGGGCAGTGGCTGGCTGGCCGTTCGGGCGGTGAGGGATCCCAGCTACAGCCGCCGGCGGCCAACTCCTCTGAGCGCAAGTCAGACGCCGAGCCGACCCTTCGCCAGATGTTTCCTACCCTAGAGCAATGGACGCGCATCGAGGGGGTTTTCCCCGACGTCTTGGAAGCCCAGCAGCGCAAGCCAGTGCGCCTTGATATTCGCGTGGTGGAACATCCTTCTTGGCTGCGGGTTATTGTCGACGGAAAAACTGTTTTTGAGGCTACCCTACAGCCGGGGGCGGAGCTGAACTGGGAGGCCGAGCGATCGATTGTGCTGCGCACTGGCAATGCGGGCGGGGTGCTGGTGACCTTCAACGATCGCCCTCTGGGACCGATGGGACGGTTTGGAGAGGTGAAAGAGGTGAGGTTTGAGCCAGGGCTGGACCTTCGATCCCTGCAGTAGGGATCGGGCGCGAGCCCTCCTGGCTTGCAGGGGGTTGAGACTGGCCAGGGGCGATCGCCCAACCTTGGGATGCTAACTGCTGCAGCAGACGCCGGACTTTGTCTAGGTCTTTGTCGCCCGGCTGGCGTTCGACACCGCTGGAGAGATCGATGCCGGCAGGCTGAAGGTGGCTGAGCGCTTGCAGAACATTGTCTGGGTTGAGGCCACCGGCCAGAAGCCAGGGCAAGGGCAGAGAGCAGGAGGCGAGTTCCGACCAGTTGAGCGTTTGCCCAGTGCCACCTGCCCGTTGGGGGTGATAGGCATCCAGCAGTAAGGTCTCTACACAGTCGCGGTAGAGGTCGGCCACCTCCAGATCTGCTGGGCACCGGATGCGCAGGGCCTTGATGCGGCGGATGCCGGGGAGCCACTCTCCCAGTTGCCGACACATCTCTGGAGATTCCTGGCCGTGAAGCTGAACAGCCGTGAGGCCAGCCGTTTCCACCCAGGTGGCGATGGTGCCGGGATCCTGATCCAGAAAAACCCCCACCTTTTCCACATGGCGGGGCAGGGATCCCACCCAGCGCGCTGCCGAAAGAGGCAAATAGCGCGGCGTGTTGGGCACGGCCACAAACCCTAGGGCGCTTACCCCCAGCGCCGCAATGGCCTCCGCCTGATCCTGCCGCGTGATGCCGCAGATTTTGACAAACAACCGGCCCATTGGGATTGATGCTACTTTTGTTCAGGGTGCATCAAAGGCTCTGACCTTTCGGGAGGGAGCTTGTTGATTCGGCGCACCATTTGCCACAGCCGCCCAAAGCTGCGCTGGTTAAAGCGCATTACTAGCCGCGGCAGATGGGCAATGTCTTCCTCAGCTTCCTCGGGCAGAGCCTCTGTTTGCTCAATCCGGCCCGACTCGAGAATGTCAGCAAACTCTTGGTTTAAAATTTCTAGGGCTTCCGGTGAAAGCTTGGTGTTTAAGCGCAAAACCAAAAGCTCCCGCACGTAGCGATTGCTGTGAAAGATGCGATAGAAATCGACAATCTGCTGACAGGCCTCCTCGACATCGTCAGTTAGGGAGTAAAGGTGGAGATCCTCGGAGCTGATTAGGCCGCGGCTGAGCAGGTGCTCTCGCACATATTCATCCCATTCTTTCCAGTAGCAGCCGCCTTGCCTGTCCACCAGCACCAGCGGCATCAGCTTGGTCTTCCCGGTCTGCATCAGGGTCAGACACTCAAAAGCCTCATCCTGGGTGCCAAAGCCGCCAGGAAACAGCACTAGGGCATCTGTTTCCTTGACAAAGAAAAGTTTGCGAGAAAAGAAGTACTTAAAGTTAATGACCCGGTCGCTGGCGGCAATGAAAGGGTTGGCTACCTGCTCAAAGGGCAGCTGAATATTCAGCCCAAACGAGTTTTCTTGCCCCGCCCCCCGGTTACCGGCTTCCATGATGCCGCCGCCGCCCCCTGTCAGCACCATGAAGCCTAGCTGACTAATGCGGTGGGCAAATAGCTGCGCCTGCTGGTACTCGGGGCTGTCCTCCCCTAGACGCGCCGAGCCAAAGACGGTTACCTTGCGCCGATGGGTGTAGTTTTGGAAGGTGGCAAAACCCTGCTCCAGATCCTCAAGCGTAGCTGCCAGGATCTTGGCGTCCAGACGGCTGAGCTTCAGGGATCCCATCCGCTGCAGCGACCGCAAGATCCGCAACCAAGCTGTTCGGTTGGGGTGGTGTAACTGCTTGAGACGAGCTTCCGCACTGGAAAAAATCTCTTGCAGCAGCAAGGAAAGAGAATCCGTCAAGCTGGGATCCAGAATCCTCTGGCTACTTCTTTTACCCACTTTTACGGCAATAGGCTCCCCCGGCTGGAGTACTTGCCTTCTGGTGGAGAGCCGGCAAGATCCCTGGTCTTGGCCAAAACCTTAGCCCTCGGCAGAGGCTCCAAGGTGCTTTTCCAAAATCGTGGTCAGCGTTGCCTTGGGAACGGCGCCAACCACCACATCTACCTTTTGGCCACCTTTGAAGAGAATCAGGGTAGGAATACTCCGAACGCCGTACTGACTGGCAGTTTGGGGATTTTCGTCGGTATTGATTTTTACAACCTTGACTTTACCAGCATACTGCTCTGCTATCTCCTGCACCACAGGAGCTACCAGCCGGCATGGGCCGCACCAGGGTGCCCAAAAATCAACCAAAACTGGAATCTCACTGCGCAGCACCTCGGCTTCAAAGGTAGCATCAGCAATATCTATTGCCGCAGACATGCCTGGGGAACTCCTAAAACATCATCTAGTATCTTAGTTATTGTATCACAACTAGGGTCGCCACTGGGCTTTTCCCGAGCAGGGCAAGGTATCCTAGGAGGAACGTGAAAGGTTGCCGGGTGCCGATGGTGTTTGAGCTTGAACCAGACGACAACAGTCAGGTAACAGGCAGGGCGGTGACCGTGGATTTTGTTCGCCACGGCATAGCCGAAGAGCCCCAACCAGGGAAGGAGGATAGCCTGCGCGCCCTAACCGATAAAGGCCGCCAGCGCTGTCGCAAAATTGCCCGCCAGCTCAGGAGCATGGGCTGGAAGTGGGATTTCCTGCTCACCAGTCCTCTGGTCAGAGCGCGGCAGACGGCAGAGATCTTCTTGGACGAGAACTTGGCCGAAGCCCTGGAAGTGTTTGAGCCGCTGGCCCCCGGCGGCAGCTTTGCCGACTTGGTGCGCTGGCAGACAGAGCGGGATCCCTTCACCTCGCTGGCGGTAGTTGGCCACCAGCCGGATCTGAGCCTCTGGGTACAGGCAGCCATTGGGCTACAGCCAGCCCATCCCGAGGCCATTACCCTCAAGAAAGCAGGCCTGGCTCGCGTGCGCTTTGCTCAAGGGCGCATTGATTGTGGCCAGGGATCCCTGACGCTGTTGCTCTCTCCCAAAGTGATGCTGGGGTAGCGTGACCGCGCTCATGCCAAAGCAGGGGCTTGAGGACTCCCTCCGGAGAGAGGGCCAGCTCCTGCGGATTTCAATTGGCAGCTGCCTCCGGCTTTAGGAGGGAGGCGCTGGGGCAGAGATCAGCTAGGAAGCACTGCTGGCAAAGAGGCTGGCGGGCGGTGCAGATGGCTCGGCCATGCTCGATAAGGCGAAGGGACCAATTCTCCCAATCCACCTGCGGCAGCAGCTGCATGAGATCCCGCTCAATGCGCACGGGGTCCTCGTGCTCGGTAAGGCCAAGGCGGCGGCTGAGGCGCTTGACGTGGGTATCGACCGTTACGCCAGCGTTAATGCCAAAGGCATGGGCTAGTACCACGTTGGCCGTCTTGCGGGCCACTCCTGGCAGGGTGAGCAACTCCGGCATGGTGCGCGGCACCTGGCCGCCAAAGTCTGTCAAGATCTTGCGGCAGGCCTCTTGGATGTGTTTGGCCTTGTTGCGGTAGAAGCCGGTGGGCCGAATTAGAGCCTCAATCTCCTCCCGCGGGGCTGTGGCCAGAGCCTGGGCATCGGGGAAGCGGCGAAACAGCTCTGGGGTTACCTGGTTAACCCGCTCGTCAGTGCACTGGGCTGACAAAATCGTCGCCACCAGCAGTTGCAGCGGCGTCTGGTAGTGGAGAGTACACTTGGAGTTGGGGTAATGGCGCTTCAGGCGCAGCAAAATCTCCAAGGCTCTTTGGCGCAAAGCCCGCTTGCTGGTCATTGGCAACTAGCCCGACCCGGTGACAATGGCAAGAGTATCTTTGAAGATTAGGAACACTCCCAGCCCTAGGAGAAGCGCCAAGCCTGTCTGCATCACCCGCTCTTCGACCTCCTTGGGCAGCCGCTTGCCACGGATGGCTTCCAAGATCAAAAAGGCAATGTGGCCTCCATCCAAGCCAGGGAGGGGCAACAGGTTAAGGACGGCCAAGTTGATGCTAATCAAGGCAGTGAAATTCAACAAGCTGGCAACGTCATCCCGCGCTAGGTCTGCGCCAATCTTGACGATCCCCACCGGCCCAGATATCTGAGTGGCGGTGTTTTGGAAGTTCCGCAGCAGCTCCTGCAGGCCAGTGAGATTCATCGTCACCAAGCGCTGGTAGGCGTTTCCAGCTTCCGTCAGGATCTCCCCCAGGTTTTGGGCGGGGCGCAGGTTCACCTCCTGATTGGGCGCTAGGCTAACCCCAATGGCTACCTTCTCCCCTTGCCGCTCCGGGATTACGGTAATCTCCAGCAGCGCTTCTTTTTCCCTTCGTCGCACCTGCAGGGGAACGGGTTGGTTTTCGCTACTGCGGATGAGCGTCTGAAAATCGTTGAGGGCCGCCAAGGCCGAGGCGGCATCGGCAAGGTCGCTGTAGTCGTGGTCAGCTGCCCGCAGCACCACATCTTCTGCCTGCAGGCCCGCCCGCTCTGCCGGGCTACCTGGCATTACCTGAGCAATGAGAATGCCGGGCTGGATGCGGGTAACCGAGGGGATCCCCAGCAGAGCAAACATCAGCACCAGCACCAGGTAGGCAAAGGCCAAGTTGGCCAGCACTCCGGCACTCATCACCACCAGGCGATCCGCAAGGGGGCGGTTTTTCAAGAGATTCGGGTCATCGGGGGGGTAGGGGGAGCGCTCGTCATCGTCAGGAAACCCTACGTAGCCTCCCAAGGGCAGGGCGCGAATGGCATACTCTGTTTCCTTGCCCTGGTAGCGCCACAGCACGGGGCCAAACCCCAGCGAAAAGCGGTTGACGTGGATCCCTTGCAGTTTGGCTGCTGCGAAGTGGCCCGCCTCGTGCACCAGAATGAGGAGGGCTAGGATGGCGATGGAGAGAAGAATCGGCATGTGCTGGCAACAACAAAAGAGGAGACAGCTACCCTCGCAAGAGAGGGGAATTCAGCCCAAAGTCCTCGGGGCAGGGATCCTCAGAACACCTGCTCCACTTCTAGGATGTCGGGGATCC
This sequence comes from Synechococcus sp. R70.1, assembly GCF_047461675.1. Classification (NCBI taxonomy): domain Bacteria; kingdom Bacillati; phylum Cyanobacteriota; class Cyanophyceae; order Synechococcales; family Synechococcaceae; genus Synechococcus; species Synechococcus sp. R70.1. The sequence goes on along the minus strand of NZ_JANSHR010000004.1, from coordinate 38,996 downwards.
TCTCCCGCAACTTGCGCTCAATGCCCATCTTCAGGGTTAGGGTAGAACTGGGGCAGGCGCCACAGGCCCCCTGCAGGCGCAGCTTCACCACTGGGCCATCGATCTCCACCAGCTCTACGTTGCCGCCATCAGCTTGCAGATAGGGGCGCAGCTCGTTGAGGACTTTTTCCACATTTTCGGCAGTTAGTTCTAGGGTTTGGGCCATGGTTCCTTCTAGCTTGCTCAGACCTTGATTGGTGGCGTTAAGCTTGACTAGCACTTAAGCCGGCCAGGGATCGCCCTCTCTCAGCATAGCCTCCTTTTTCTAGAGTTTGGGGAGGAGATCCGCCTCCAGCCCGAAGACTAGAATAGGGGGCAGGTTTGCCCCTTGCTGACAGCTTGCCATTCCCAGCAGGGGCACTTTCCGCGCCATGTTGGACGTCTTACTCATTGCAATCTTCATCTTAGCGGGCTCGGGCCTTGGGTTCTACGGCCTAGATCTGCTCCCCCCTGCTGCTCTTGAAGGAGCCAACGTCGAAGGGGCGCGCGTGGTTACTGGCGGCTTTGGGGCCTTGGCAGGTTTGGCGCTGGGATCCCTGGTGCGCTGGGGCTACCGCCGCTTCGAGGCCAACGTGCGCTCGCTGCCACCGGATGTGCTGATTAGCCGCTCGGTAGGATTGGTCATTGGGCTGGTGATTGCCAACTTGGCTATGGCTCCTGTCTATTTGCTGCCCCTGCCCCAGGAGCTGAACAATTTTCTGGAACCCCTGGCCTCTGTCTTCTTTAGCCTCTCCTTTGCCTACTTGGGAGTGAGCTTGGCCGATACCCACGGCCCGGCGCTGTTGCGCCTATTCAACCCTAACTATGCCCTACAGGCGGCAGCAGAAGGGAGTGTGGTGGCAGCCAGCCCCAAGGTTTTGGATACCAGCTCCATCATTGACGGGCGCGTGGCTCAGTTGATTGAGAAGGGCTTTCTGGAGGGGACCCTAGTGGTTCCCCGCTTTGTGATTGCCGAGCTACAGGCCATTGCTGACAAGGCCGATCCCCAAAAACGGGAGCGGGGTCGGAGGGGGCTGGATACGCTGCAGGCCCTTCGCCAGGCCAACCCCAACTGCTTTGTTATCCACGAAGCCAACTACCCTGACCTAAACACCGTCGATGAGAAGCTGGTGCGCCTTGCCCAAAGTGTGGGCGGGATGCTGGTAACCACTGATTACAACCTAAAGAAGGTAGCTCTGCTGCAAGGGATCAAGGTGCTGAATGTCAACGAGCTGGCCGAGGCTTTGCGGCCTATCTACATCGCTGGCGATAGCTTCGACATCAAGATTACTCGTGAGGGCAAGGAGCCAGGCCAGGGGGTAGGCTATCTGGAAGATGGCACGATGGTGGTGGTGGAAGAGGGACAGCGGGCCGTGGGCAAAACTCGCTCGGTCGTGGTTACTGGCTCCATTCAGACCTCGGCAGGGCGAATGCTCTTTGCCCGCCTTGCCGACAGAGACTCCAACCCCACTACCTCAGCTTCCTCTGCAAAAACCTAAGTTCTGGATCCCAAGAGCTTGGTTTTTCAAAGCTCAAACAAGGTGGGTGTGCTTCGACCGGATCTCATCCTCTACACGCAGGATCGCCAGCAGCGCTTTCAAAGCTTTTACTGGGAAGGCGCTGAGAGCTACGGCATCTACCCGCAGCAGATTGTGGCCGGACAGCAGGGATGGGAGTTGGTGAACGGGGAGGAGTACCAAGCCAAGCTCAGCCAGGTGTTTGCGGCAGGGGAGCCCCTGCAGCACGAAGGCCAAGTCCTCTCGCCCCGCTACAAGCTGCATTTGCACCTTTGCCTCAACCCCGTGCGGGATACAGAGGGGGAGGTAGTAGCTGTTGCGGTGGTGGGCAGGGTGCTGGGGGCAACGCCCTTCAACTTGGCTGGAGGGACAAGCAAGACTCCTAGGTCGCCCTATTCCTTCAGTGACGGTGAGCCGCTCCAGGCAATTACAGCTCAGCTTCTGCGCAGCATTGGCCACTCGGCAGGTATCCGCGAGCTGTGCCAGCAGACGGTAGAACAGTTGGGGCAGTTGTTTGGGGTGGATCGGTGTCTACTTGCCCTCTACGAGGTGGGACAGGATTTCCTGACGGTTAACGCCGAGTACCGCCGCTATCCGGAAACTCCCTCGCTGCTCAACCAGACGCTGCGGCTAGGAGATCACCCCCATTTGCTCCAGGCCCTTAGACAGGAAGAGCCAGTGGTAACAGAACGCCACCTCGCTGTGGCCATGTGCTACCGCAGCTATCCCAACAGCTTGCTTTGGCTAGAAGTGCTGCCCCCCAAGACAGCTCCTGCCTGGCAGACCGGCCACTTCCAGCTGCTGCAGATTATTGCCACCTACTTGGGTACTGCCATTGCCCACGCCAGGTTGCTCGAACAAAGTCGACAACTGGCCACCCGTCTGCAACTGGCTAACCAAACCTTGCTTCAGAAAAACAAAGAGCTAGAGCTGGCCCGCGCCCAAGCAGAATCGGCCAACCAACTCAAAAGCCAATTTCTGGCCAACACCTCCCACGAGCTGCGCACCCCTTTAAACAGCATCATCGGCTTCATTAGGCTGGTACTGGATGGAATGGCCGAAAGCCGGGAAGAGGAGCTGGACTTTTTGCAGGAAGCCTACCGCTCTGCCCTGCACCTATTGTCCTTAATCAACGACGTGCTGGATATTGCCAAAATTGAAGCCGGCAAACTGGAGTTGCAGTTCCAACCCTGCGACCTGCAAGCTCTCTTCAAGGATGTGGAGGCCAAAACCAGCTTGCAGGCCAGTCAAAAGGGATTGCAGCTCAGCTTTCACCTGCCCCCCAGGGCGGAGCCCATTTTGCTCTACGGCGACTACCAACGCCTGCTGCAGGTGATGCTTAACCTAGTGGGCAATGCCATCAAGTTTACCCCCAAGGGTTCGGTAACGGTGCGAGCAGACCTCCTGCCTGGCGAGCCGGGGATGGCCCGCATTCGCGTTATCGACACCGGGATCGGCGTGTCGTTGGAAAAGCAGCAAAAGCTGTTCCAGGCCTTCACCCAGGTAGATGGCTCCACCACTCGCCAGTACGGGGGCACCGGCCTAGGCTTGGCCATCAGCCAACGCCTGGTGCAGGCAATGGGGGGGGAGATCCATTTCTACAGCTTAGGAGAGGGATTGGGCTCCACGGTTACCTTTACCGTGCCGCTCTACCGCCAGCCTCTCCCAGGGAGGGATCCCAACCTGCCCCAGGAGAAGACGCCGGTCTCACCCTGATCCTTCAGCCGATAGCCCACCCATGCCCTATCCCCGCAAGCGCTTTGGCCAGCATTGGCTCAAAGATCCTGCTGTCCACGCGGCAATTGTGGAGGCCGCTCAGTTGCCACCACCCCAAGAGGGCAGGGATCCCCCCTGGGTGCTGGAGATTGGCCCAGGTACGGGGCAGTTAACACGGCGGCTGTTGGCCCAAGGCGCCCAGGTGGTGGCAGTGGAGATCGATCGGGATCTGTGCCAGTTGCTGCGCAAGCGCTTTGCCAACGAGTCCCGCTTTCAGCTATTGGAGGGAGATTTTCTGCGCCTGCCGCTCCCGCCTCAGCCCCGCCTGCTGGTGGCCAACATCCCCTACAACCTCACTGGCCCCATTTTGGAGAAAGTTCTGGGATCCCCAGCCCAGCCGGTGAGGCAGTTTGAGCGCATCGTCTTGATGGTGCAAAAAGAGCTGGCTGAGCGCCTGCAGGCCGGCCCCGGCAGCAAAGCCTACGGCGCTTTGAGTGTGCGGGTGCGTTACCTAGCTGAGTGCGAGCTCATCTGCCGCGTGCCCCCCAGCGCCTTCCAGCCTCCTCCCCAAGTGGAGTCAGCAGTGGTTCGCCTCACTCCCCGCCCTGCCCCCACCCCCGCCCACGATCCCCGCTGGTTCTCCCAACTGGTTTGCCAGGGCTTCTCTGCCCGCCGCAAGCAACTTGTCAACGCTCTAAGAGGGCTCGTGGATCGCGAGACCGTGGCCGCCGCTCTGGCCCAACTCCGCCTCAGCCCCACGGCGCGCGCCGAAGAGCTGGATCTGGGCGATTGGCTGGCCCTGAGCAATCTACTGCTGGAGCAGATGCCTAGAATGGCTGCCGTTTCCGGCAAGGGAAAACCGCGGTAGGGTGAGAGGGAGTTCTCGCCCAGAACAACCTATGCTCAACAACCAGGGCAAACAGATCCTTGTTACTGGCGGTACCGGGGGGCTGGGGCTGGGGGTAACCCCCGTGCTCCTGGACACAGGGGCAGCGTTGACCTTGACCTACCGCCAAGAAGAGGAGCTGGCTGCTTTGCGGCAGCGCCTGCCAGCCAATAGCCTGGATCGGGTGCGCTTTGTGCAGGTGGACTTGCTGAACGAAGCGGCTGTGGCCCGGCTCATTGACGATCTGCCCCGCGTCGATGGCTTGGTGCACCTGGTGGGTGGCTTTGCCATGGGCCCCACCCACGAGTACAGCCTAGAAGCTTGGCGGCGCGACTTCGACCTCAATCTCACCACCACTTTTTTGGCCTGCAAGCACAGCCTGCGCAAGATGTGGCAACAGGGTTATGGACGAATCGTAACGATAGCCTCCCGAGGGGCAGTAGAACCGGGATCTCAGCTGGCGGCCTACTGTGCCTCCAAAGCCGGGGTAGTGGCCCTCACCCGCACCATTGCCGCCGAGACCAGAGGCACCGACATCACCGCCAACGTCATCCTGCCCAGCATTATTGACACCCCCGCCAATCGCGCCGCCATGGGATCTGAGCAGGCAGAGCTGTGGGTGAAGCCGGAGTCGATTGGGCAGGTGATTGCCTTTTTGGTCTCGGAAGCAGCCCGCGATCTCAGAGGGGCAGCGATCCCGGTGTACGGCAATGTCTAATCCAGTTGGTTGACCCAGCCACCAAGCACCTTCCATGATAGGAGATATGGGCTTATTTTTGTGCCGTTCTTTACTATGCTGAAGCAATGGTTCTCGGGTGGTTTACGTCGGCAAATTGGCCGCATTGAGGTGGCGGGAGTTATCGATAGCAAAACCCGGGAGCGGGTTCTCAAAGCCTTGAAAGAGGTGGAAGAAAAACAGATCCCTGCCCTGGTGCTGCGCATCGACAGTCCTGGCGGGACGGTGGCGGACTCGCAGGAAATCTACAGCGCCCTTGTGCGCCTGCGGGATCGAAAAGGTATCCCCATTGTGGCTAGCTTTGGCAACATCGCAGCCTCGGGGGGAGTTTACATTGCCATGGGAGCGGAAAAAATTGTCAGCAACCCTGGCACCATCACTGGCAGCATTGGTGTCATCATTCGCGGCAACAACCTTGAAAAGCTGCTAGACAAAATTGGGATCTCCTTTAAGGTAATTAAGTCCGGCCCCTACAAAGATATCCTCTCCTTTGATCGCGAGCTGACTCCCGAAGAGCGCAACATCCTCCAGGAGCTGATCGACATCACCTACAGCCAGTTCGTGCACACCGTTGCAGCGGCGCGACGGTTGAGCGTGAACGTGGTCAAAACCTTTGCCGATGGTCGCATTTTCAGTGGCGAGCAAGCGCTGCACTTGGGAGTAGTTGATCGCTTGGGAACGGAAGAAGATGCTCGCCTCTGGGCGGCTGAACTCGCAGGGCTGCCACCAGAGGCCAAGTTCTACGATCTGCTGCCCCGGCGTAGGGGGTGGGCCCGCTTCCTGCCCGTCGCAGAGGCCCTGGAACGGTTGCACTTTGAGGTCAGTACTTCTGGCTTGCCCCTGTGGCTTTACACCGGCCCTTGAAGGGCCCCTCCTAGCGGCCGCGTGAAAAGAGCCGCTGCTTACTCCTCTAGCTGCCAGGGATCTTGGGCCACCTCCTCATCGAAGATGCGAGGCGGACGTATGGCCATTAGCACTTGACCCAAGAGGGGAGAGGGGGGCAAGTCCTCGTCGATCCACTCCAGGGAGAGCCATCCCTCCCGATCCACTAGAAAAACCCCCGCTCTCCCTTCCCAGGTGCGAACGGCGCGATCGACCACTAGCAGGACGGGATCCCGCTCCTCCTCAGCGGCCACCGGCTGGTCCAAGAGGGAGCCTAGGAGTCGATTTTCCACCTGCAGGGCCACGGGATCAGCGGCCCTCTGAAGGGCTGGCCAAGCAGGCAAGGCTATCCACGTCTGTCCAGCGGCACTGCTGACCCAGCCAAAAGGCCCCTGCGGTGCAGCAGGAGGGATCCCTTCCCAAGTGGCGGTGGCTAGCGGCAGGGATCCGGCCACGGGCAACAAGCGAGGCAACTCCTCTTCCGGGCGAAATACCGACAGCCTGGGCAAGAGCTTGCGCCGGGAGCCGAGAGCCAGCGTCGTCAGGAGCTGCTCGATCTGGCGGCGGGCGGTTTCGCTGTGGACATACTGGAGAGCCCGGCCAATGGCCCGTGTCCGCTCCTGCAGATCGCGGCTTTGCTGGGCAGTCTTCCAGGCTTGATAGGCCACCGCATCGCCGGGGTGATCCGTAAACCCTTCCGGAAGCTGCTGCAGTTGGGCATAGCTTTTCACAGCCCGAGCAATCTCGTGGGCCTCCCCGGCACCTAGGTTGCGGCTGACCACCAGCTCCGCTACCCGGATGCGATCCTTGGGGGAGAGGATGCGCAGCTCGTAGAGGATGTCGCTACCTCGCTGGGCAAAGTGCTCCAAGAGGGCCGCGCTGGCGCCTGCCTTGGCCATTCCCTCGTAGACTTGGGCGGCAACAACCATCTGGTTTTGCTGGGCAGGCTCAAGCCCCGTGGCCTCAAAGATGGCCTGGGGGGTCATTTTCTGGTGCTGTAAGCTTTGGCAGGCCTTGGCCCAGTCCAACCACCCTCCCTCCCTGCGCCGCAGCTGCTCCAGCAACCCGCTGGGGGAGGGTTCAGGCAAATGCTGACTCATGGCAAAGCTTCCTCCGCAACCACTACCAGAAAGCAGGGCAAAGATCCACTGGAATCCCAAAGGGCGGCAGCTGGCCACGCCGAGGCCAGGTTAGAGTACGATTTTAAGGACTTTCCCTGGGCCAAGTTAGTCCAAGGGAATTACTCGGGCAGCATGGCCCTCCCCTGGCAACTGGTTGAAATCCAATTGCCACAGCTCAAAGCGCTGCAGCTCCCCGGCCTTGGGCACCTGCAGCCAGACCCGTCCCTTTTTTCCCACCTGCAACACCTTGGAGGCGTCAGGCACGGCCACCTGAGCCAAGGGATCCCCCCCCTTGCTGTACAGCCAGAGGGACAAGAACCCCTCCCCCTCCTGACACAGCAGCAGCACGCCCCAAGGGGCCTTGGCCATCTGGACAGGCCACCCTTTTAAAAACCAGCGGCGCAGGCGCAGCGGGTTGAGCTGGACTACGCCAAGGTGGGGGCAGCCGCCCTGTCTCTCGCCCTCGCTGGGGGCGAATAGCAGCCGTTCTCCCAAGCTGAGCACCTCCCCTCGGGGATCTAGCGGCAGGCGATAGCAAAGCGGCTGCACTCCCGTCTGCCCAACTCCTGGATAGGGCAACACGCTCATGTCCACCCATTGCCGTCCCCGCCCTACCAGCAGCACCAGCTGCTCCGAGAGGGCCAGTAAACGGGGCAGGGATCCCGTTGGCACCTGCCAAGGCCAGCGGAAGTAGCAGTGGAACTCGGGAAAAGGTTGAGCTGCAGTTGGCCCAGTTGGCAGCCATTGCACTGCCCCAATTTCCTTGGCAGTGGCCCAGATGAGCTCCTGGCGCTCCTCTAGCCAGGTGGCTTGCCACCTCTCCTCAAAACTCAGGAGGGTGCGGATGCGGGTGGGACTGAGGTGCAGAAGGCTACTTTTGGAAACAGCCAGGGCTTCTGGAAAAGTCCCCAGGAACACCACCTCCTGCAGGGGCTCGGCCAAGGGAAAACAGGCCAGCGGCGGCGCCCCCAGGGCAAGGGTCTGGAGTTCCAGCCACTCTAAGCTCTGGGGGGTAACTCGCAGCAGCAGGGGGGAACGGCAGCCGCTGGGATCCTCACAGACATAAAACTTCTGCAAGCCGCCGTTGGCTGGCAGATCCCAAACCTGAACCCCGGGGGGGGACTGGCGCAGCAGGCGCGGGCCAACCCAACAGGCAGCTGGCTCTTGCCACTTCTGGGCAACCGCCGCCAGGGCCGAACGCATCTGCGCTGCTGTGCGGAACCGCCGCAGGGGCAGCTTGCGCAAAGCCACCTCTAGCACCTCCTGCAAAGGCGCCGGGATCCCCTCCGGACAGACAAACCGCTGGTTGAGGTGGGCGTGCATCAACTGGGGGGGAGATCCGGAAAAGGGCCGCCGGCCCGTCAACAGCTCCAGCAGGATGATTCCCACCGCATAGAGATCCGAGGCAGGGCTAAACTGACCGTAGAACCGCTCGGGAGCCATGTAGGCCGGTGAGCCGGTAGCAGCGCTCTCCCGAGGAACTGGCTGCGGCTGGCGGGCAATGCCAAAATCGGTCAACTTCAGTTGCCAGCCCTGGGGCGTGGGCTTGAGCAAAATGTTCTCGGGCTTTACATCGCAGTGAATGACTCCCTGCCCATGGGCATGGTCTAGGCCGGCCAGGATCTGATCCACAAAGCCCAAAACCAGCTTGACGGGCAGCCACAGCCCCTGCTCCACCTGGTTGATCAGCTCCCGCAGGGTACCTCCCTCGCAGTACTCCAACACCAGATAGCGCCCCTCGCGGGCATGTTCCAGGGCGTAACAGCGGGTGATGTTGGGGTGGTTTAACGTCAACAGATAGCGCAGCTCCCGCAATAGGTTAGGGGTGGGAAAGCGCTCCAGCGGCAGCTCCTTGAGAGCCACCAGCTTCCCTCCTTGGTGGGGCCGGGCGCAGAAGACTCGCCCATACTGTCCTTGTCCAGCCAAGCCTAGGATCTGGTAGCTGTCGTGGATTGACTTGGTGGTGCGGGTGCGCCGGGACACAGTCTAGCCCAAGGGGAATCGCTTTCCTTGCTTGGGGCGGGATCCACCAGCAGCAACTCTACCCAGCTCCAAAGGCTAGGAGCCGGTTAGCTGCTTGAGCAGTTCTGCCGCGTGGGTTTCCACCTTGACCTTAGTGATAACGGCCTCGATCTTCCCCGCCGGGTCGATAACGAAGGTGGTGCGGTGGACGCCGTTGTAGACTTTGCCCATGAACTTTTTCGGGCCGTAGACCCCGTAGGCAGTGGCCACCTTAGCCCCCTCATCCACCAACAGCGGAAAGGGCAGCTGCAGCTTCTGGGCAAACTTTTGGTGGGAGCGGGCATCGTCGGGGCTCACCCCCAGGATCTGAATCCCGTGGGCTCGATAGTCGGCATAGGTGTCCCGAAAGCCGCAGGCTTCTTTGGTGCAGCCGGGAGTGTTGTCCCGTGGGTAGAAGTAGAGCACCACCCGCTGGCCCCGCAGTTGGCTGAGGCTAATCGGCCTACCCTCGGCATCCGGCAGGGTAAACTCCGGGGCAGGATCCCCAACAGCAAGGGGCATGGGCAAGATCCCTCCTCAGGTTGATTTTTTAGGAGCAGCTTTAGGAGCAAGGATCATCGTAATGTTCCGACCCTCCTTCTGGGGAGGCTGCTGCATTTCCGCCACCTCTTGTAAGTCTCTGAACAAGCGGTGCAGTAACTCTTCCCCCAGCTCGGCGTGCTGTGCCTCGCGGCCACGGAACATTACCGTAGCCTTCACCTTGTCTCCCTCCCCCAGGAACTGTTGGGCACTCCGCAGGCGCACGTGGTAGTCGTGCTCGCCGATGTTGTAGCGAAACTTCACTTCCTTGATCTCGGCAGTGTGTTGTTTTTTGCGGGCCTCCCGTTCTTTTTTCTCTTTCTCAAACTTGAACTTGCCGTAGTCCATAATGCGGCAGACAGGAGGATCCGCTTTGTCACTCACCAAGACCAAGTCCAGATCCTTTTCCTCTGCTATGCGCAGCGCTTCCTGAGGACTCATGATCCCCAGCTGGGTGCCATCGGTATCGATGAGACGGATTTTGGGGAAGCGAATCCGCTCGTTGATAGCGGGCAGCTCTGCGCGCTGCTTGGGGGAAGAGGGGTCAAGTGGACGTTCGACGGACAAGTTCTCCTCTCTCTGAACGAACAACAGAATTTAGTTTACTTTGCGCCGCTGCCGGCCAATGGGCAAAAAACCCTGTTATTGGCCAGAAGGGCAGAAGCTTCTGCACTTATACTAGCCGGTATTTCCTGTTTCTTTCTAGAAGCTTTGGGCTTGCCCACGGGAAAAATACTGCTGGATTGGGGTAACAACTGCGGTAGGATAGCCAGGTGGCAGCCCTGCTGGCAAAGAGGGTGGGGCAAAGTTAGCCTTCTAGTTTACAGGGAGGGCAAAAGCGGTGCAACTGGGTTTAACGGAACGAGAACTGAAAGAGCTGGCTCAAAAGTCCGTCCAACTGATCCTTAGCCCCCGCGAAGGCGACAGCGAGGCGTTGGCCCAGTATAAGACTTCGGCAGAGTTTCGGGCGGCAGTTCACTTGGCCTGTGCAGCCATGGTGCTGGTCTTGGCGGAAAACAACGAGCGCCTCAGCCAGCAGTTGGCTGCTTTGCAGGAAAAGGGATCCAACCCCGCCAGCTAAGCCAGCCAAATGGCCATGCCTTCACAGGTGCGCAGCGAACGAGACTCGATGGGGGAGTGGCAACTGCCCCAGTCGGTGTACTACGGCATTCAAACGGCCCGCGCCCTGGAGAATTTTCCCATCAGCGGCCTCAAGCCGCTGCCAGAGTACGTGGAAGCCTGCGTGCTGATTAAAAAGGCGGCGGCGGAGGTCAACGGCGAGCTAGGCTGCATTCCAGTGGAGGTGTCCAGGGCCATTGTTCAAGCAGCCGATGAGATCCTGCAGGGATCCCTGCGGGATCAGTTTGTGGTGGATGTGTACCAGGCCGGGGCAGGCACCTCCCACCACATGAACGTCAACGAGGTGCTGGCCAACCGGGCTTTGGAGATCCTAGGGGAGCCCAAGGGCAAGTACGAGCGGGTCAGCCCCAACGACCATGTCAACTACGGCCAATCCACCAACGATGTCATTCCCACCGCCATTCGCCTGGCAGCCCTGCTGCGGGTGCGGCGGGATCTTTTGGGCACGCTGGACAACCTGGTGGCGGCGCTGGAGCAAAAGGCCCAGGAGTTTCGCGACATCCTCAAGGCGGGCCGCACCCATTTGCAGGATGCGGTGCCGGTGCGCCTGGGAGACAGCTTCGGCGCCTACGCAGCCATCTTTGCCCAACATCGTCAGTGGATCGAGGAGGCCAGCCAAGCCCTGTGCAGCTTGGGGCTAGGGGGAAGCGCCGTGGGCACCGGCCTCAACACCCACCCCCAGTACCGGCAGAAGGTGGTGCAGCGGCTGGCAGAGTACACCCAGTTGCCCCTCACACCGGCTCCCCATCCCATGGCGGCTATGCAGAGCATGGCTCCCTTTGTGCACCTGTCGGGATCCCTGCGCAACCTGGCCCAAGACGGCATCAAAGTGGCCAACGACCTACGCCTGATGGACTCTGGCCCCAAAACTGGCCTCAAAGAGATCCAACTGCCACCCGTGCAGCCTGGCTCCTCCATCATGCCTGGCAAGTACAACCCGGTGATAGCTGAGATGCTGAACATGGTCTGCTTTCAGGTAATCGGGCTAGACACCGCCATCACCTTGGCAGCTCAGGCAGGGCAATTTGAGCTCAACGTGATGATGCCGCTGATTGCCTATAACCTCCTGCATAGCTTGCAGATCCTCAACAACAGCCTGCGCGTCTTTACTGAGCGCTGCGTCCGCGGCATCAAGGCCCAGGCAGATCGCTGTCGCAGCTATGCCGAGGGAACCCTGGCTTTGGTGACTGCCCTCAATCCCTACATTGGCTACCTGCAGGCGGCAGAGGTGGCCAAGATCTCCCTGGAAACCGGGAAGCCCATCCGCCAGATCCTGTTGGAGCGCAACTTGATGAGCCCGGAAGAAGTGGCCAAGGTACTGGATCTGGAGGCGATGAGCCAGATGCAGGCCTGACCCATTGCTAGAGTGGAGGTGTACTGCTTCCGCCTGACCATGACCGTTACCCCTTATCGCTGGCCCACCCAGCACGACCTGCCCGACACAGACGACACTCCCTTGGACAACGAGGATCAAGGCCGCCAATACCCCCTGCTGCGGGAACCGCTGCTGCTGCACTGGTCAGACCGGCAAGACTTTTTTGTGGCTTGCAATATGGGCCTTTGCTACGCCCTACCCCGGCAGGTCGTTGTTCCAGATTTGTTTCTAGTGCTAGGGGTTCCTCGTTGGCGGGATGGCACTGCCCGCGAAAGCTATGTGGTGTGGGATGAAGGGAATATCTTGCCTGTCCTCATCTTGGAGATCATTTGCAACGACCTGGGGGAAGAAAAACCCGGGCAAGCCAAGTTCCAGCTCTATGAAAGGCGGCTGCGGATCCCTTACTACGTCACCTTCGAGCTAGAGACCAGTGAGTTGAACGTTTATCAGCTCCAAGGCGGACACTATGAGCTGCTCCCCGGTTCCGGCGCTGGGGAACATCCCCCAATCCTGTTGCCCGATTTGGACTTGAGTATCGGTCGGTGGTGGGGATCTTACGAGGGGCGAGAACGCTTTTGGGTGCGCTGGTACGATAGGGCAGGGCGACTGTTGCCCACGGCAGCAGAGTTAGAGCGGCAACGGGCAGAGTTGGAACGGCA
>NZ_JANSHR010000004.1:0-26305 GCF_047461675.1 Synechococcus sp. R70.1 | reverse complement strand
TCCCCATACCCCCTACACTGGAATCCTGGCATTCCAGGGGGGATGATGACCAGACAACAACTCAGCCTGCAGACAAAGCTGGCCTACGGGGTGGGGGATCTGGGCACGGGCATGACGGCCAGTATCCTCATTTTTTTCCTGCTGCCCTTTCTCACCAACACCGTCGGCATGGCAGCAGGCTTGGCCGGCAGCATCTCCGCCCTCACCCGCTTTTGGGATGCCATCAACGATCCCATCATCGGCCTCCTCAGCGACCGCACTCGCAGCCGTTGGGGTCGCCGCCGCCCCTGGCTCCTGTTTTCAGCCATCCCTTTTGGCCTAACCTTTGTAGCGCAGTGGTGGATCCCTTTTCCCGGTCGAACTGGGCTTCTGTTTGCCTACTACCTGGCGGTGTCGCTGCTGTTTAACGCCTTCTACTCGGCTGCCAACATCCCCTATGCCTCCCTGACGGCGGAGCTGACCCAGGATTACGACGAGCGCACCCAGCTTAACCAATTCCGCTTTGCTTTCTCGGTGGGGGGCAGCATGGTTGCGGTGGCCACCTTTCCCCTCTTGGTTAACCTGCTGCCGGATCGAGCTAGTGGGCATTTGCTGGCAGGGAGCTGTTTTGGGGTGATCTCCACTCTGCCTCTAGTGCTCTGTTTTTGGGGGGTGCGGGAACGGCATCAGTCCTGGCGGGATCCGCTGCCTTTGCTCCAGCAGTTGGGGGTGGCCCTCAGCAACCGCCCCTATCTATTTGTAAGCGGCATCTACCTGTGTTCCTGGCTGGCATTTCAGTTTACGGCCACCATCATCCCCTACTTCATCGTTTTCTGGATGGGCTTGCCCGAGGTGTGGATTTCCCTGGTGGTGCTGGCGGTTCAGAGCGCTGCCGTGCTGACCCTGTTTGCCTGGACGCGACTGAGCGCCCGGCTAGGCAAGCGCGCCATGTACCTGATCGGGGCGGGGTTCTGGTTGATCGCGCAGGCAGGCCTGTTCTTCCTACAGCCCGGCCAGGAGCGGCTCATGATTGCGCTGGCGTTGTTGGCAGGAGCAGGGGTTTCAGCCACGGCCTACCTCGGGCCTTGGTCGATGTTGCCAGATGTCATTGACCTGGACGAGCTGCAAACGGGGGAGCGGCGGGAAGGGATCTTCTATGCCTTGATGGTGTTCCTGCAAAAGGTAGGCCTGGGGCTGGGGCTGTTTTTCCTGGGGCAAGTTCTAGATTGGGCTGGCTTTATCCCTTCGGTAGCTGGAGAGCCTCTTCCTTCCCAGCCCGAATCAGCCTTGCTGGCCATCCGCCTCGCCATCGGCCCCCTGCCGGCAGTGGCTTTGATTGGCGGCATTTGGCTAGTGTGGCTTTACCCCATTACCCGGCAGCGCCATCGGCAGATCCTGCAGGAACTGGAAGCAAGACGGGCTGGACGCTCCTCGCCTCTTAGTTGAGGATAATGCGTAGGCCACTGCCGGAGGACTGCCCTGGCCCAGGGTTGGGCAGAATCCGCAGGCCGCTGCCGGTGGGCCGGATCACGTTGTCGGCAAAGAGGGTGTTGGGGCGGCCATCCCGCTCGTACACCACCACCTCGCTAGGGTTGAACTGGGAGCGGCAGAGGATGGGAGAGTTGTCGGCAGCGGTAGCGGCACTGCAGCGATAGCCAGGGGCAGAGACCACTTGGCCCTCTGCATCGATGGAAAAAGGAGCTCCCCCGGTCGGGATCGGAGCAAAAAGCGGCTGGTTGGGAATGAGCAGGCCACCTGGGCTGGGTTCGACAACAATCCCACGCTCGTCGATGACAATCCGCTGTGCCTGGGCAGGAGCGCCAGTCCCCAAGAGCAAAGCCAGGCTCAGGCTAAGTTGGAGGGGAAGAAACAGCTTCATCGAACACCTCCTTTGGCCCGAGGCCATCCCACTGTTCATCCCAGCGGGATCCCTGGCTTGATCTTGGCCCAGACAGCGGGGGCAATCTAGGGCAGAAACCGTCACCTCGGTTGCCAGAATGGGCGCCTTAGCTTGACTACCATAGCCCTGAGCGGCCCAACGCCAGCCCCACCACCAGCATGCCCAATACCAAAAAAGGCTGAGCACTGGCCTGGTATTTCACGTCGTTCTTCAGCGGATCCCGCAGCAGGTACATGTCTTGGAAGGTGATCTGGGGGAGAATGAGCAGCACCAAAATCGCAGCGTAGAGCTTTAGACCAGCTCCCAGCAAAAACGCGGCCATGCCAAGCTGAAACAGGTCGATCATCAGCGCCGCGATCCAGGCCGCCCCCATGGCGCCAAACATCACCGGCAGCGAGGCCAGGCCAAACTGCCGATCCCCCTCCATGCTCTTGAAGTCGTTGACCACGGCAATCCCCAGGCCCGCCAAGCTGTAGAGGAGGGTTAGGATGCAGACCGTCCAGTTCAGCTCGCCAAATAGAGCGTGGCCCGTCCACCAGGGCAGGGCGATGTAACTAGCGCCCAGGGCGTAGTTGCCCAGCCAGCCGTTGCGCTTCAGCTTCAGGGGCGGCGCCGAGTAGATGTAGGCCAGCAAGGCTCCCCCCAGGGCAATGCTGGTAATCACCGGGAAGGGGTGGCCAGTATACCAGTCGAGGGCATAGGCCAGCGCCAGTCCCAGGATCAGCAGCACCCAGATTTGGATGACCACCCGCCGCAGGGAAATGGCCCCGGAAGGGATGGGGCGGTAGGGCTCGTTGATGGCGTCGATGTCGCGGTCATAGTACTCGTTCAGAGTTTGCGTGTAACCTGCCATCAGAGGGCCGGCTAGGACCATGCCCGCCAAGACTAGCGCCACGTTCTCCCAAGTCCAGGTGAAGTGGCCAGAGGAAGCCGCTCCCGGGATCAAGCCCCACATCAACGGGATCCAGGTAACCGGCTTCATCAGTTGCAGGTGGACTTGCCAGATGGAGCGAGACTCTACCTCCGCCCCCTTCATGCCCAGCAATTGGCGGAGACGGCGGCCAAGGGATCCCTTTTCAGAGCCCGCGGCAGTTTTGGGAGCAGCAGGATCCCCAGCAGGGGCCGCTGTGGCTGGATCGTAGGAAGTCGTTTCGTTCATGGTGAGGTGCGCAAGCAAACTTAAGCGGGGATAGCCATCCCTATTCTGCAGCATTTCCCCCCTTCCCTCAAAAGACCTCAAGGAACGTCTTAGTCTGGCAAGCGGGCAAGTCTAACGCCTGGGTAGTAGTAGGCCAAAATTTGGCGGTAGCTCCAGCCCCGGCGGGCCAATTCCTGGGCACCCCACTGGCTCATGCCAATGCCATGGCCAAACTTGGGGTAGGGACTAAAGTCCGGCAGGCTCTGCAGGTAAGGGATCCCGTCCACTCCCACAGTTCGGCTTCCGGCACTGGCGCTGTACATGGCATTGACAAACTTTCCTCCATACACCAAGACCACGCCGCGGGTAGCCCGTGTTGCCTCTAGGGCGGCTGCCGAGCGCTGCGAGAGGCCGCGGTACACCTGGGAGCGGGTGTCGCTAAACACATCAAACCAGCGCCGGGAATTGCGGTGGTAGAGGACATAAGTGCGAGCAGCTACCGCCTGCGCCTTCAGGGCCTCCGGCAAGAAGCGGGCTCCCATTTCAGCTTCCACTACACTGGCCACATAGTCCTCGAGGTGAACGTAATTGATGGCTTGCACGCGGTTGTAGCCCATCAAGAGCACCTTGCCGGAATACCAGCGGCCGTTGACTGCCACAAGACCCCCCTCCGGCGGCTCGATGAACAGCACTGGACTCACAGCCTCGTGCAGCTGTACCCCCCGGCGGCTGGGGCGGGCCCAAAACCCCCGTAGGGGCGGCAGATCTGCCAACACCTCTCCGCGACCATTGGTCAGCCGGGCAGGCAGAGAAACCCCCACCACCAAAGGAGTGGTGGTATCAGCCAACTGAACCCGCACCGTTACCGCCCAAGCGCCTTCCACCTCTCCCCCCCAGAGGCCCAGCAGCAGGGATCCGAGGAAGGCAAGCCAACGCCGTGCTTTCATCTAGCTAGGGTTTCTCCAGCCACCTCAGCTTAGGATAGGGCAAGAGGCGAGGGAAAGTTAGCGGGATCCCGCTGAGGGGACTTGTCTTGCCACCTGTAGCGATCCGGCTCCCAACCTAAAGCAAAGCGCAGGGAGGAGACCAGCTTGCCGTTGCAGAAGCAGACAAAACAGACCCAGGAGGCAAAGGCCAGGAGAGCGGCGTAGCCAAACGGGATTCGATAGCTAGACCCAACCGCCAGGGTGCCGAGAATGGGCCCTGCCAGGCCCACGCCCAAGTCAAACCCACACATCACCAGGCTAAACAGGCGCCCGCGCTCTGCTGGCTCAGAGCGGTCGGCTACAAGGGCAGAGATGAGCGGGATCAGGGTGCCAAAGCTCGATCCCACCCCAATCCCAGCAGCCAGAAAGGCCCAAGCGCTGTTGGCTACAAGCAGCACTCCCATAACCAGCGCATAGGTGGCCAAGCTGAGAGCGATAAACGGCCCCC
This sequence comes from Synechococcus sp. R70.1, assembly GCF_047461675.1. Taxonomy (NCBI): domain Bacteria; kingdom Bacillati; phylum Cyanobacteriota; class Cyanophyceae; order Synechococcales; family Synechococcaceae; genus Synechococcus; species Synechococcus sp. R70.1. The sequence goes on along the minus strand of NZ_JANSHR010000004.1, from coordinate 21,854 downwards.
GCCCGTAGCAATCGGAAGCGGGACCCGTGAGCAGGCGCACGCCAAAGCTGGCAAAGGCCACTGCCGTGTAGAAAAGACCTGGATTCAAGGGAACTCCAGCCTCCTGCATTAACAGAGACACAAAAGTTGTTTGGGTGCCGAAGGCCAACCCCACCAGCAGCATCACTCCCGTGAGGGAGCACACCTTTGGGTGAAGCAAAAGGCTCCAGAAGGCCCCCTTGCAGGCCAGGGATCCCCCTTGTCCCCGCCGCTGCTCTTGGACGGCGCAGGTACAGAGACAGCCCACCCCTCCCAGCAAAGCAGCGAAGAAAAATAGGGGCCCATAGCCAGCCAGTTCCTGCAAGAAGCCCCCCAAAGCGGGACCAATGGCAATACCCAGAGGATTAACCAAACTCATGAAGCTTAGGATCTCGCCGCGTCTTTCCTCGGGGGCAAGATCTGCAACCAGAGCCACGTAGGCAGTGGCAAAAGCAGCAATGCTAATTCCATGGAAGGCCCGCACCAGCGCTACCCATGGGATCCAGTCCGAAAGCCAGTACCCCAAGGGAGCCACTGCTGCTGCCCCCATGCCGATAAGAAGCACAATCTGACGGCTGTAGCCATCTGCCAGGCGCCCCAACCAAGGCCGAAAGGCTAGCAGCCCAAAGGAGAAGGATCCCATCACCAAGCCCACCTGTTGGCTAGTGCCGCCGGCATCCCGGACATAGAGGGGCAGGGTGGGTAGCAGCGAGGACAAACTGGCCCAAAAGAGCAAGCCGGCTACGAACAGGACGCCCAAGTTGCGTCGCTGCGCTGACTGGAGCTGCCCAGCTTTCCTCACATGCACTCCTGCTAAACCTAGAGGGGCACCCCTGGAGACTTCTGCACCAACGGCAAGCCTCCCTTGACGCTCAGGCCCAGACAATTCTTTGGGTGCTGACTTTACTTATCTTAATATCCAGGCTAGAGGCGGGCTGGGAGATTGAAGTGCAGGGATCCCCGTCAGGCCAACCTCAAACTGCCCCTCGAGGAGGTAGGTGGCAGCCTTCTTAAGGGTGGTCTCGGAGAGGTCAGGCAGCTCAAGCCGAGCCCGAATACGATTGAAGTTCCGCTGTAGGCCGTGCTGGTAGGTGGGGTCGTAGTGCTGCAGCAGCAGCTCCCGGACAAACTGCGGCCAGTCTTGGGCGTCGATGAGCTCAAACCAGCGCTGCAGGCGCGCTTGGCCATAGCGGGCTTTTAGGGGCAGCAACTTCTCCTTGAGCGCCTGGGGATGGGCTATCCAGTGGGGATAGTGGGCAATCAACCCCTTCACGCGCTCTTCTAGGGGCAACTGCACCTCGATGCAGTCGGCTTGGGTGAGGGCTTGCCAAAGGGCAGGGGGCAGGTGGAGTTGGCCCACTTTGGCACTCTCTGCCTCCACCCAAACTGGCTTAGCGGGATCCCACTTGAGGAAGACCTGGACCAACTGGCTTTCAAAGCTCTTCTGGCTGGGCTGGGGCTTCCCCCACTCGGCCCCCAGAAGGGATCCCCGATGGCAGGCCAGCTCTTCCAGATCCAGGACTTGGGCCCCCTGCTGATGGAGATAGTGGAGCAACAAGGTTTTGCCGCTCCCCGTTGGCCCGCAGAGCACTCGGTAGGTAAATTGCTGGGGCAAGCTCTGCAGTTGCCGACGCACCCAGGCGCGGTAGGTTTTGTACCCGCCTTGCAAGACGGTTACTTGCCAGCCCACCTGGGACAACACCAAGGCCAAACTGGCCGAACGCTGTCCTCCCCGCCAGCAGTAGATCAGGGGGTGGTAGTCCCGGTCCTTGTCGGCAAAGTGGGTTTGCAGGTGACGGGCGATGTTCTGGGCCACCAGGCTGGCCCCCCGCTTGCGGGCTGTGAAGGGATCCACCTGCTTGTAGAGCGTGCCCACCTCCGCCCGTTCCGCGTCGTCAAGCACAGGCAGGTTAATGGCCCCTGGCCAATGGTCTTCAGCAAACTCTGCTGGCGAGCGCACGTCGATAATCTCGCTGTAGGTGTGCAGCCAGGGCTCGGCGGTAACGTGAATGGGAGCAGCCACAGGTGTGAGGTTCTCTCTTGCTCGATCCTGACAGATTTCTGCCTACGGGAGCAGTAGAATACCCCCTTTTGCAGGGATCCCTTGCGTCCGCCATAATAGAGCTCTTGGTCTAGCGTGTCGCTGGCAGGGAGGGGGAGATGGTGCAACAGGCTGGCTATGGATCCTGGCGGTCCCCGATTAGCGCGGATTTGGTGGTAGCCGGATCCCTGCGCCTGGGACAACCGGCCTGGGAAGGGCAGGATCTCTACTGGATCGAGGGCCGGCCCCAGGAAAAAGGGCGCAACGTCCTGAGGCGGCGCTTGGCTGACGGAAAGGTGGAGGAGCTGACGCCGGAGCCTTTTAACGTGCGCACGCGAGTCCACGAGTACGGCGGCGGCGCCTACTGGGTCTCTGAGGGAGTGGTGTATTTCTGCAACTTTGCCGATCAACGGCTGTACTGCCTGTCTCCAGCGGGGGAGATCCGGCCCCTCACCGAAGCTGGCCCCTACCGCTATGCCGACGGGGTGGTGGACAGGAGGCACCGGCGCATTCTCTGTGTGCGCGAGGATCATAGCCGCCAGGGAGAGCCAGAAAACACGCTGGTTGCCATTGACCTTGAAAGCGGAGCTCAGCAGGTTTTGGCCGGGGGCCACGATTTCTACGCCAGCCCGCGGCTCAGCCCAGACGGTCAAGCCCTGGTGTGGCTGACCTGGGATCACCCCCAGATGCCCTGGGACGGCACGGAGCTGTGGCGGGCTGAGGTTGCCCCCGACGGCAGTTTGGGAGAGCCCCAGAAACTGGCTGGCGGCCCGGCTGAGTCCATCTTCCAGCCCCAGTGGTCGCCGCAGGGGGAGCTTTACTTGGTTTCTGACCGCAGCGGCTGGTGGAACCTCTACCGCTGGGATCCCCAGGGCCCCCTTCCCCTCTGCCCTATGGAAGCCGAGTTTGGAGAACCCCAGTGGGTGTTTGGCTTGAGCACTTACGGCTTTTGTGAGGACGGGCGGATCCTGGCCATCTATCGCCAAGAGGGGCTCTGCCACCTGGCGCTTTTGGATCCCCGTTCAGGAGAGCTTCAGGAGATCCCCTTGTCCTACACCGAGCTGCACAACCTCCAAGTTAGCGGCGAAAAAGCTGCCTTTCTGGCCGCCTCCCCTAGCGAAGCCCCTGCCCTAGTCTGCTTGCATTTGCCGTCTGGACAGCTGGAGGTGGTGGCCCGCTCCAGCCATGTGGCAGTCGATCCAGAGTATTTGTCGATCCCCGAACCCATCGCCTTTCCCACCTCAGGCGGGGCAGTGGCCTACGGCCTCTTCTATCCTCCCAAGAACCCCGACTTCGTGGCCCCTGCCGGCGAGAAGCCGCCTCTTTTGGTCAAAAGCCACGGTGGTCCCACAGGGGCGACGGCAGCCGTGCTCGACCTGGGGATCCAATACTGGACCAGCCGCGGGATTGCCGTTTTGGATGTCAACTACCGCGGCAGCAGCGGCTATGGGCGGGCCTACCGGGAGGCCCTCAAGGGCCAATGGGGCGTGGTGGACGTGGAAGATTGCATCGCCGGGGCCAAGTTTCTGGCCCAACAAGGCCGGGTGGACGGGGAGCGATTGCTCATTCGCGGCGGCAGCGCTGGCGGCTATACCACCCTGGCGGCTTTGACGTTTCACAACGTCTTTAAGGCCGGCGCTAGCTACTATGGCATCAGCGACCTGGAAGCTTTGGCCAAAGAGACCCACAAGTTCGAGTCGCACTACCTCGACAGCCTCATCGGTCCTTACCCGGAGCGGCAGGATCTCTACCGGGAACGCTCTCCCATCTACCACCTAGAGGACCTCAATTGCCCGGTTATCTTCTTTCAGGGCCTGGAAGACGCTATCGTCCCTCCCAACCAGGCGGAGAGGATGGTGGCTGCCCTACAGGCCAAAGGGATCCCAGTGGCCTACGTGCCTTTTGCTGGAGAGCAGCACGGCTTTCGCCAGGCAGCCAACCTCAAACGGGCCCTGGAGGCAGAGCTTTACTTCTATGCCCAGATCCTGGGGTTTCCCCTGGCAGAGCCCATCGAGCCAGTTGCGATCAAAAACTGGAGCGCTTCCCCTTGAGGACCGGCTCCCAGCCGGTAAGGAGCTCGAGACTTTGCCGTTGAGTATCGTAAAGGCATGGGGATCCCAATGAGCAACCGAGGACGCTGGAGGCGATGGGTTGTTGGCGCTTTGGCAGCAGGCGGAGCGCTGAGCGGTGCCCTTTGGGGCTTTTACACCTGGGCAGAACCTGTCGAGATGGCAGCAGTGCCTCCAGCACCCCTGAGCTCGACTGCTGGCGCGGCCTTTTTGCGCGCCTACAGAGCTTTGCAGGCCGGCCAAGCCCAAGCGGCCCTGGAGGACTTGCAAGGCTTGGAAGAGAAGCTACCCGTTCTAACCGATGAGATTTGGAAGCTTAGGGCCCAGGCCTACGAAAAGCTGGGGGATCGAGAAACTGCCCAGAGGGTCTGGTGGCCCAAGATTTTGCAGGAGTACCCCCACAGTCCTGTAGCCGCCTATGCTCTTTGGGGAATGGGCCAGGTGGAGCAACTGCGGCAGCAATTTCCCACCCACCCCTTGACTGCTCGCGCCCTCAAGCACTTGCTGGAGCAGGATCCCAACCGCTATGACCTGCTGCGGGATTTGGCCCAACATCACCCGCAAACCCCTGGGTTAACCCCCCTCTTGGATCGCTGGCGGCAAGCCCAAGAGGGATCCCTCACGGCCTCCGACTGGCAGATCCTGGCTGATGCCTACTGGGAGCAACGGGAGTACGGCAAAGCCGCCCGCGCCTACAGGTACGCCCCTGCCACCTCGCGGAACCTCTACCGCTGGGGCCGCAGCCACCAGATCTCGCGGGAGTTTCCCCAGGCCAGGGCCGCCTACCAAGCGCTACTGGCGCAATTTCCCAACGTTGCAGAGGCCTCCCTCACCCGGCGTCGCCTGGCCGAGCTGAGCGACCTGCCGACGGCAATCCAGTTACTTCGCCAGGTGGGATCCGGCTCGGATCCAGAGGCCCCAGAGGCTCTCCTCAGCCTCAGCCAGCTTCATGAGCGCAACAACAGCCCCCAGCTGGCCCAAGCGGTGCGGCAGGCTCTTTGGGAGCGCTTCCCGGCCAGCGAAGCAGCAGCCAACGCCGCCTGGACAGTGGCTTGGCGCCAGGCGCAGGCGGGCAACCTGAGGGCAGCTATTGCTGTGGCTCAGCCGATTGGCTTGGCGCAGCGGGATACGGAAATGGGGGCGCAACTACTTTACTGGGCAGGCAAATGGTGGGAACGACTGGGGGACATGGCGGCGGCGCGGCAAACCTATCAGCAGGTGCTGCAGCGATTTCCTCGCACCTACTACGGCTGGCGGGCGGTGGCGCAACTGGGCTGGCCAGTAGGAGATTTCTCCAGCGGGCGCCAAAGGGTTGAAGTGGATTTCCAGCCGGTTCGCCAACCTCTGCCTGCTGTTTCCGAGGCTACCCAGACCCTGCATTTGCTCGGCGCTAGCCAACTGGCCTGGGAGCGCTGGCAGGGGGAAATGGCTTTGCAGAAACGGGATGCGGGCCAGATGAGTGTGGCCGAGCGCTTTGCAAGTGGCATTTTGCGCAACAACGCCGGCGAGCACCTGCGGGGCATCAACCAGGTGGCTGCCCTGCGCTTTAGCACCGAGGCGGATCCGCTGCTGGAGAGTTTAAGGCAACGGCAAGACTTCTGGCAGGCCCTCTACCCGCTGCACTACTACGCCAGCCCCGAGAACAGGTGGGAGGGGGATCCCTATGCCCAGCCTGGCCTGGCCCACTGGGCGCAACAGTTTAGCCTCAATCCCCTGATGGTGGCGGCCTTGATTCGCCAGGAATCCCGTTTTGAGCCGGAGATCGTCTCGGCCTCAGGAGCGCTGGGCTTGATGCAGGTGATGCCTGCCACCGGCCGCTGGATTGCCCAAAAAATTGGCCTAGCCCAGTACAGCCTCACCAACCCTGCCGACAACCTTCGCCTGGGATCCTGGTACTTCGACTACACCCACCGGGCCTATCAAGACAACACCCTGCTGGCCCTGGCCAGCTACAACGGCGGTCCCGGCAACGTCGCCAAGTGGCTGAGCCAATTTGGCTTTGAGGATCCCGACGAGTTTGTGGAGCAGATCCCCTTTGCCGAAACCCGCGGCTATGTCAAGGCGGTGTTCGGCAACTACTGGAACTACTGGCAGCTCTACACGCGGGAAGGACGCACCCTGGCCAGCGCGCTCCAGCTAGAGGCTAGACCGGTGCCGGGAAGAGGTCAGCTGCTCCCTCAGCAGTTGCACCGAGTAGGCCGCCAGCCCCAAGCCCACCATGACAAACATGAAGGCAACTAGAGAAACGGAGCCCACCAACAGGTAGCGCACCAAAATGCCGACTCCCCATGCCAGGGATCCGCTGTCTAGATCAACAGGCGGCAGCTTGGCCAGCATTGAGAGCAGCAATTGCAGGAAACCGTAGCCTAGGCCGGCAGCAAAGGTGGCCCCCAAGAGAGCGCTGAGGGGATGGGGGGATCCCGGAGAGGAGGAAGACATGGGGCAACACGGGAGAGCTCACCTTTATTGTAGGCTCCGGCGTAGAATGTGAAGGTTCGCTAGCGGAAGACGATGGGGAGCGGATTGGAAGCGGTTTCCCACTACGAGGTTTTGGGAGTCTCCATGCAGGCGACGGCAGCCGAGATCAAGCGTGCCTACCGCCGCTTGGTCAAGTACTACCACCCCGATAGTCTGCTAGCCAAAAAGGATCAGGCCGCTGCTGAGCGGATCCGCCAGATCAACGCCGCTTACGCCGTGCTCCGGGATCCCCAAGCCCGCCGCGAATACGACCGGCAACTGCTTGCCAGCCAGACCTGGCGCCGCTCTCAGCCGATAGCCTCCCCGCCGCCGACGGTCAGCCAAGAAGCCCTCCTCCGCGAAGCCTGGATTCGGCAGGTTTACACCCCCCTGAACCGACTCTTGGGATCTCTGTTGGCTTCCCTAAAACCCCAGCTAAACGCTCTGTCCGCCGATCCCTTCGATCCCGAGTTGCTGGCGGCCTTTGGCCTATACCTAGAGGAATGCGCGCAGAAATTGGCCCAAGCTCAGCAGCTCTTTCGCCGTCTTCCCAACCCCAGCAGCTTGGGGAAAGTGGCTTCCTGCCTCTACTACGCCCTCAACCACCTGGAAGATGCTCTGGAGGAGCTGAGCCATTTTCCGCTTAACTTCGACGACCGCCACCTGCACACCGGGCAAGAGCTGTTTCGACGGGCCCAAGAGCTGCGCCGAGAGGCTGGCCAGGCCTATGCCAAGATCTCCCTCTAGCGGGATCGAGCCCATGCTGGCTTGCCTTCGCGATAGCGGTGCCGCCGGACCCTGGACCCGCGCACCTGCGCCCACAACGGCTTGGCCGGCGTCCTGCAGCAAGCTAGCTGCCTCGACAAACAGCAGCAACTGAGGGATCCGGGCGTGGGCAAGACCCTCTCAATCGGCCTCTTCGCCCTGCTGAGGATCCGCAGAGGATGACGCTCCTAGTGACTTGGCCTGGGCAGCCGCAGGGGCAGGCTTGTGCCAGTGCAGGCCAATTAGGGCGTCGTAGAGAAAGCTCCAAAACTCACCCTTTCGCCAAATGCCCAGAGTTTGGTGGCAGTTGCGAGCGTCCAGCTCTGGCTTAGCCACCCAGTAGGCCGCCTGATACTTGTACCAGGGAACCGAAGGCCAGAGGTGGTGGATGAGATGGTAGTTCTGTCCCAACAGGAGGATGTTGGCTAGCCGGCTAGGGTAGACCCTGGCGTTGTACCACCGCTCCTGAGATTGAAAGGGGCGATGGGGCAGGTAGTCGAAAAACAAGCCCAATAGAAGCCCCATGATAAAAGCAGGGGGCAGCCAGTAGTTCAGGAGGTAGTCGGTGTAGCCGAAGTGGAAGGCCAAGGCAAAGGTCAAGACCACGACTAGCCGACTCAAAGCCCACTCCAGCAGATCCCAGCGGCCTTTGCGCCAGAGCTGCCGCTTGAAGAAAAACACCTCGTGGTAGAAAAAGCGCGGCGCAATAAGCCACAGCGGCCCCCCCGTGGAGACGTAGTGATCCGGATCGTCTTCAGGATGGTTGACGTGGGCATGGTGTTGCATATGCACCCGCTTAAAGACAGGGTAGGCAAAGCCCTGCAACAGAGCAGATCCATGCCCCATAGCCTCGTTCAAAAAGCGGTTGCGGTGGGCTGAGCCATGGGAGGCATCGTGGATTACCGTGCCCAACACATAGAGGGCGACAAAGTTTAGCCAGAACACCAACCAGCGGGGCCAATGCCAAAAGGCATACCCACAAAAGCAGGCGGCTGACAGCGCCACAGACCCTAGAAACATCAATAGGGTGGGATTCCAAAATTCTGGCGGCGGCCCCAGCAGCTCACGAGGTAAGGTAAAAGGCCTGGAGTCCGGTTGCGGAGTCACAGCAGCAGTCATCGGCAGCCATCCTCGAGTGTGCACAGCGCAGACGGTGGGGATGGTTTAAGGCAACCCGCCAAACCCCAGCAAGCGGCAGGGATAAGCTTTGTTAACTTTCGTTAGTATACGGCACAGAACTGCTCAGCTTGTCCCGTCAGGCCTGATTTTCCCGCCAACCCCAACTGCCGCCGACAGGGATCCCGGCAAGAACTGTTGTGAGGTTTTGTTGCGGCCTCTATTGCAATTCATGTGAAGATCGCGGGGGGATCCCTCTAAGTCTTGCAAAACAGGGGTAATCTAGGGGGCGGTTAACCTAAGCCAAGGAGGAAAACCATGCTGCTCCTTGTTGCGCCGCTAGCTATAACCGCTCACACCAGCCCCTGGTCTCCCCTAAGCGCGGTGATCATTCTGCTCTGCACAGGACTGGCATACCTGAGCTTCAAGTCCTCTTCGGGGGTCGCTTCAGAAACTGGACCGGTGTTGGGGATGACCTGGCCAGAAGTCCTGGGAGTTGCCAGCTTTGGTCATCTACTGGGGGTAGGAGTAATCTTGGGCCTCTCCAACATGGGGGTTCTCTAGGTTGCATGGCAACGCAAGCCCTGGCCTTCGTGCCAAGCGCTCTGCACTGCTGCCGCGACCGAGGACAAGTCGCCTTGTGCTAGCCTAGTTATGGCTCTGCCAGTAAGGTGGCGACGCAGCTTCTTGAAAGCACTCCTGCCCTCAGGGTTCTCCTCTAGTCCTTGATTCACCGGACCTAACTAACCTTCTGCCTTGACGTAGATGGGCTGAGCTAGTAGGCTAGCAGGTACATCTTCTTGGGTAGGCGTTTTGCCTAGGCTAAAGTTGGCTCCGTCTTTAGCCGGTGTGCCTTATGGGGGCAAGGAGCAACTACCTGCAGCTTGCGGGGAAGTCACGCCTGTGGAGATCCCTCTGGCGGGGTAGTAGAGGTAAACTCTGCCACTAGCCACGGGTCGTGGAAGCAGGAAGAAAGCCTCAACGCCGAGCGAAAGTCTGCTTTTGCCCGGGGTTGAATAAGTCTTTCAGAGCGGTTCAGGAAAACTGCGACCCAGCCAAGATCTGGAGCCAATAGGAAAATCCCTAACGAACTCGTTTCTCTAGTCCCACTTCCTTCCTGGTGAGGTTTGGTGTCATGCCTGTAACGATGCTCCTGGCTGCTTTGCCAGAAGGCTATGAACTGTTCGACCCACTGGTCGATATTTTGCCGATCATCCCCGTTCTGTTTTTCCTGCTTGCCTTTGTCTGGCAGGCGGCGGTGGGCTTTAAGTAAAGTCCCAGTCGGCTGGAATCGGTAGCTCCGGCTCGCCCCTCTTGCACTCGCGGAGGGGTTAGTTGTCTTTGCAGAATGCCCTGCCCCAGGCTAGTAGCTCTTCTAGAGGAGTCAGAGATCGCGGTCAAGGACACCGGTAATCCAGAGCACTCCTGCCAAGCAGACAAAGTGGGCGAAGGTGACGTTGATATTGGCAGCCAAGAGCAGTACTCCTGTTACCTGGTTGGCCTGGGTGCGGGCGAAAATGCGTGCCAATAGCTCGCCGACTTGGGCTTCCATGCCAATCAAAGCCAGGAACGCTCCAATGAGGCTAACGTAGGTAACCAACTGCAATTGCTTGGGCAAATCGAATTGGCCTGAGGCAGTAGCGGAAGCTGAGCGGCGCTCTGCGTGCAGCAAGTAGCGCCAGTTGAGGAAGAGGCCGGCTGCTAGAGTGAGTAAAGTCAGCAGAGTAAACCAGAAGGCGATAGTAGCCCCCAGCGAGTCATCTCGATAGACGGTATTCTGGCCAATTAAAAAACCAAGCCACAGCAGCAGGGCCGTTGCCCCCAGAACCCCCTGAAACCAGAACCCAAAGCGGCGCGTCAAGCGCAAGCGAGACCGCATGCGCTCAACCGTCGCCCCTCCTAGCTGCGACATGGGTCCGCTCATCCTTCTTCCCCCGCTCTCTATCCGCTTCCAGCCTATCCCCATCCTCTGCCCCCCGTCACCGAAAGGCGCGGCGCAGAAGCCTCTACCTCAAGCCGTGGGGTCATCTAGAAGGCTAGGGCTTGCGATGGGAGTCCCTGCTTTGCAGGCGCAGGATTTCCGCCTCGATGCGTTGTTTGAGCTCTTTTCCTTCTTCAGAGCGAATCCACAAGGTGATGCGGTTATATTCCGGCACGGTCATGCCATGGCGGGTGATGATCTCGGTGGCGGTGCGAATGAACTCCCGCCGGATTTGATCCTTGGTGGCCGGATCCTCGGCGGCCTGAGAGCGCTGCTGGGCTTCCTGCCGGTGGGGCTCCATCTCCAAGACGATGCGGGCATACTTGGTAACCTGTTCATCGCTTAGAGCTAGGGGAGTGGCAGGGGTTTGGGCTACGGCCAGGGAAACACCCACTAGCGGGATCCAGGTACAAACCCAGATCAAGCCCACCAGCCCTTTCTGGGCCACGCTTGCCAGCGAGAGTGCCGCTCCTCCTTTCCGACCTGCTTGACCAAACACCGCTACTATCTCCCCACCCAATCACTGCGTTGCCGGTGTCGCTGGGATCTTCTCCTAGGTGTAGCTTTTGTCTGCAACCCGCTTCAAGCTACCCCAGGCAAGCCACCGCCAGTTGTCGCCAGCGCCTACTTCTTTTGACCAAAAAGTGGCCCTAAGGTTCCTGCTGGTGCCTTGAACAGCCCAGAAGGGGGATAATGAGGGTGGATTGCTGGTTGTGGCTTTATGAACTTGGAGCGTCGCCCGGTTTTCCCTTTCACGGCCATTGTTGGCCAGGAAGAAATGAAGCTGGCCCTGCTCCTCAACGTTATCGATCCCCGCATCGGCGGCGTGCTGATCATGGGGGATCGGGGCACGGGCAAATCCACCACCATCCGCGCCTTGGCCGATCTCCTTCCCCAAATTGAGGTCGTCAAAGGGGATCCCTTCAACAGCCATCCGCGGCAGCGGGATCTGATGAGCGATCAGGTGTGGGAGCGCCTGCAGGCAGGAGAAACCCTGGAAACCACCTGGATCCAGGTGCCGATGGTGGACTTGCCCTTAGGGGCCACTGAAGACCGGGTCTGCGGCACCCTGGATATCGAGCGGGCTCTCTCTCAAGGGGTGAAGGCCTTTGAGCCGGGGCTTCTGGCCAAGGCCAACCGCGGCATCCTCTATGTGGACGAGGTCAACCTCCTGGACGACCACCTGGTGGACGTACTGCTGGATGCGGCGGCCTCCGGCTGGAACACCGTCGAGCGGGAGGGGATCTCCATTCGCCACCCAGCCCGCTTTGTGCTCGTGGGATCCGGCAACCCCGAGGAAGGGGAGCTGCGCCCCCAGCTTCTGGATCGCTTCGGCATGTTTGTCCGCATCGAAACGGTGCGGGATCCGGCCCTGCGAGTGCAGATTGTGGAAGAGCGCAGCCAGTTCGACGCCGATCCCCAGGCTTTCTTAGCCAAATACGCCGATGCCCAGCAGCGCCTGCGGGAGCGCATTGAAAAAGCCCAACACCTATTGCCGCAGGTGGGGATTGATCCCGAATTGCGCTTGAAGATCTCCGGCGTGTGTGCGGCCTTGGAAGTCGACGGGCTGCGGGGAGATATCGTCACCAACCGGGCGGCCAAGGCCCTAGCGGCTCTAGAAGGGCGTACGGAAGTTACTGTTGCCGACATTCGCCGGGTGATTAGCTTGTGCTTGCGCCACCGCCTGCGCAAGGATCCCCTGGAAACTATCGACTCCGGCTACAAGGTCGAGAAGGCCTTTAGCGAGGTGTTTCAGGTGAACCTGGAGAGCGCTGCCTAGCTCTACCCCCAATCCCTCTTCCAGGGGGGAGTTAGGCAAACAGGGTTTCTAGTTTGTTGGCGATGGCAGCAATCCAGGCTTGCTCCTGGCGGCTGAAGCTGCGCGGCCTGTCACTGCCCAAGATAAGGCATCCCTTTTGGCCAATGGGCTGGCAGAGAACCGCCTGGGATCCGGGTGGCAACAGGCCCTCGAACTCGGCGCGGGCGGGGAAAAATCGCAGATCCCCTAGGTAAACCGGCTGCCCCGTCTTCAACACCTGCTGCAGAGTGCCTTGGGGCTGTAGGGAGGGCAACTGGCCAGGGCTAGCTAGGATCCCTCGCTGCAGCAGAGTGCGTCCCTCCACCCAGATCACCACGGTGCGGGCGGCGGTAGTGCTAAGGAGAGTGTGGGAGGCCCAGGCCAGCTCCAGTTTTTCGCGTTCAGACAGCTCAGGATGCCAATCGCAACCTGGACTCCCCTGCAGGGGAGCGGCCTGGGGAGGACGGGGCTGAACCTGCTGCCACAAAAGGCCAGTTAGGATTAAGACGGCGCTGAGGAGGATCCCCAAGGCGTCAGAGCGGGATTGACTGGCCAGCAGTTCTGGCGTAAAGGCCAGCCGGTTGATGACTAGGAGAATGCTGCCCAAAACGCCTGCCACCAAAGGCAGTCGCCGCAGCCAGCGGTTGGGATCTCGCTTGAGCCTCAAAGCAGGAAGAGACGTCTAGCGCTAAGTCCAGTCTAGAGCTACCCAAGGTCTTAGAGGCGGCTCCAGATGCCGAGGCGCTCTTGGCGAGCTCTTTTTTCCAGGCCGCGGAAGTAGCTGTCGTACTTGATGTTGTGGGTGTAGGGGGCGATGCGAGCCAAGCCGTTGCGCACCAGCATGGCGTTCATCTGCTGGCCCTCCAGCCAGACATAGGCTTCCACCAAGCCAGTGGCATCGACGTTGCGCAGCAGCTTATCCCCTTCCAGCTTGACCGTGCGGCGGAGGATGCGCTCACGCATCAGCTCAAGCGCCTGCTGATAAAAAGGATCCTCCTGGGGGCTAAGGCCCTGGATCCCGGCCAGCCGGATCAAGCGCAATTTCTGCTCCCCTTCAATCTGCGCCACCAGCGTGTCGCCATTGACCACACCCACCACCACTGCCTCGGGGTAGCGATCAAAGTAGTGGTTATCGAAGTAGAAGGGGGTGTCAGGCACAACCCGCCGCTCTCCAAACCCGTGGCCGGGAAGAACAGGCAGGGCTAGGAGCCATCCCAACACCGCCCAGCCAAAAGCCATACGCCGGAACATGCTCTTCCCCCAGGGACACCTAAGGCGTAATGGTAGCGGCAACTCTCAGCTAGGCAACCCCTTGCCAGCCAAGGTTCTCTCATGAATAGGGATTTTGGGTGAGGAACTCCCGATCTAGCGGTAGGGGAGCCACTGGCTGGGTAAGGGTAAACTGACCGCTGGCAATCCACTGTTTGAGGATCTCGGCAACCTGCATCGAGCGGCGCAGGCTAACTAGGGGGGCAGTGCGCACCTTGCGGCCGTTGAGGACAATGTAGCCGGATTTGAGCTGGGCATAGCTCACCAGGCCAAAGGTGGGCCGCACCCGCCGGGGGATAGAAAAGTCAATCACGGGCGCCACCAGATCTTTGTCTCGGATGGCAATGGGCTCCAAATCGCTGGGGGAAAGGATGGGGATGGGGATCCCAACCCCTAACATCAAGCTGGGGCCGTAGTTGCGAAAGTAGCAGCCTCGCACCCATTCGGCTTGCATCTGTTTGGCATCGCCAATCAAGGCCAGGGTGGCTGCGGGGCCAATGGGAGTTTGGTTGGGCAGCCGCTTTTGCAGCGGAAAGTGTTGGGTACCTTCCCAAGCTATATAGCCGATGCCGCCCCCTAGAAAGATGCGGCTGCCAATCCCCACCCGGCGCAGGAGAGGATCATTGAGCAGGGGGCATAGCTCGCCGGGATTGGAATAGATGGCGTTGCCCAAGTTGGGCTCCAACAGGCCCAAATAGGTGTACAGCGGCCGATCGCCGCCATTGACGCCGACAATGAAGTTTTGGTAGGCGTTGCGGGGGTTGAACAGGTAGAACTGGTTAAGCTGATCCCGCGTCAGCAAGGTCTCGTAGTCGGCGCGGGGATAGCAGTCGGTTACTTGGCCAATGGCCCGCAGGTGCACCCGCTTGCCGGCAACCAGATCGGCGATGACATGGCCCCCTCCATAGGGCTGATCAGCTTGCTCACTGGGCTGGGCCGCCCCGATGTAGAGATCGACAGCCCCAAAGCCGGCATAGGCGGGCACACCATTTAACCAGGCCTGGCGAATCTTGATTGGGGGATCCGTGTGCCCTAGGTTGAGGATCGCTCCCGAGGACTCCATCGGCTCAAAGGTACCGGTGGTTACCACGTCCACCTGCTCGAAGGCCTCCTCAAGGCTAAGGGTAGCTAGCTTGGCCTTGGCCTCCTGAGCCGTCCACACCCGCACCCGGCCTTGGAGAATCCGCCGGTTAATTTCGTCTAGAGTTCTTTCCATATAACTGCAGGCAGTCCGCGTTCCTTTGGGGCAGCGCTCTCGAATGGCTATCAATAGCTTAGATGGGCAAGAAGGCCTCAGGGAGGCAAGCTGCTAGCGGTGGCGGTAGGGCGTCCCTGGGCAGGGTAGGCCAGGCGGGCCGCCAAACTATCGGGCTTCTTGAGGATCTGGCTAGGCAGCGCGGCTTTCCTCTCCCTCCAGGTGGACTTGCCCTTCCAGCAAAGCCAGGGTTAGCCGGTCAAGGGCCTCCAGATCCAATTCGTCGTAGAACCGTTCTTGGAGGAGATAGCAGATTTGGGATTCTTGTTCGCGGGTGAGGCAGGCACTCTGGAGAACCGATTCGACAATTGGGCGAATGGACATGGGGCAGCGCTCTAACTCAACTACCCCTATGAAATTCAGAAGGAGGAGGAGACAGCCGTGATCCAAGTCAAATGGCCATCCTCAGCCAGGGCCTAGCTAAGCAAGCCCACTGCCGGCAGGGGCAACTCTGCCGCCGCTGCCGCATCCAGCAGCCACAGCAGCCGCCCTCTAGGGTTGACGCTCTGACAGGGCAGGTGGGCCTCCGTCGTCAGCGCCTTTTTGACAATCTCGGCTTTGCTAGCTCCGGCAACCAAAAACACCACCTGGGCCGCCTGGTTTAGGACAGGATAGGTCAGGGTCAGGCGCGGCTCCTCTCCCTTCTGCCCCACGGTTACCCAGCGGTGTTGCACCTGCAGGGCAGCTGTGCCGGGGAACAAGGAAGCCGTATGGCCGTCCTCCCCCACTCCCAGCCAGATGAGATCAAAGGCAGGACATTCGTTGCCGAAAACCCGCCGCAGGGTTGCCTCGTATTCCGCTGCATCCCGCAAGGGATCCCCTGCCTGGGTAGGCATGGGAAAGACCTGCGAGGCAGGAACCCCGACCGTCTCCAGTAGGATCCGCCGTACCATGCCGTAGTTGCTCTCGGGGTGATCCGGGGGAACGTAGCGCTCATCCCCCCAGAACAACCAGGTTTGCTGCCAAGGGATCCCTGGCGTCTGGGTTAAAGCGGCATACAACTTTCGCGGGGTGTTTCCTCCTGCCAAAGCTACCGTAAAGCGACCCCGTTGACGAATGGCCGCCGCAGCCTGCTCCTGCCAGATCTCCACCGCCCGGCGGAAAAGAGCTGCCCCCTCCGGCCAGATTTCCAACTGGAACCCTTGCATCGGTGCCTTCTACTGCCTTAGCCGGGCCAAAGGGATCCCCCTAAGAAGCGACCGCCATCTTCTTAGTTTCCTCTTGGATTTTCTCGTAGAGGGATCGCAGCTTTAAGCCCACGATGACCTGGATGAGCCCGGAGCCGTTGCGGGATCCCGGATATTCGGGGTGCTTGCGCAGAAGCTCTGTCAGCTCGCCGTAATAGCGGGTCGACAGATTGCTCAGGTGGTTCTCGATGTAGATGACCTCCTCCAGCTTGTCGAAGCTGCCGTCAATTTCCAACACCGAGACCGGATGGTCGAAATAGGTGGAGGGGCCGTAGTGTAGGCGAATGCCGGGATAGGAGCAGGTTAGCTTCTTGCCGCACGGGATCCAGTCAATGGTGGAGCCTTCGTCAAATAAATAGACGTGGTCAAAGTACTTCACCCCCTCGCGCTGGATCAGGCGCACCCGCAACACCTTGTGCTCTGGATCCAGCTCTGGCAGAAGCTTGGTGGGCAGCACCTCAATCACCACATCGGCATAGCGCTTCTGCACATCGACGTAGGCCTCGAAATCCGGGCGGCGGGCCTCGATGGAGCGCAGCACATCCTCATAGGTGTGGCCCCGCTCTGCCATGTCCCGCTTAACCTTCCAGGCAACCTTAATTTCCGGCGCCAGATCCAGATAGATCTTAAAGTCCAGCAACTCCCGCACCCGCTCGTCGTACATGGGGTGAAGGCCCTCCAAGACGATGATGGGGCTGGGATCCACCCGCTCAGGGGGGTCGATGGTCCCCGTCTCGTGGTTGTAGATGGGCTTCATCACGCTCTGGCCATTTTTGAGGGCCTTGGCCTGCTCGTACATGAGGTCGAAGTTGTTAGCGCGGGGATCCAGCGCCGTAATGCCCTTTTCCTTGCGCTGTTGGCGATCCAAGGAGTGGTAGTCATCCAGACAAATGGTGGTGATGAGATCCCGGCCAAACAAGTCACTCAGCCGCCGCAAAAACGTGGACTTGCCACAGCCAGAATCTCCAGCAACACCAATCATCACAATGCGTTCGGGACTGCTTGCCATGGGAACTCCTTGGGGATAGGCGGGGCAAAACTGCAAGGAGGCTTCTAAAACTTTATGGCTTTGCATATTACCACAAGACGCTCCACCGCAAGCGAGCCTGAGGCTGGAAAAGCTGGCGCTGGCAGAAGATAAACCATTTCCTGGGCAGTGCAGGCGTTTTTCTGGATGGGCAAGGGAGACGCCGCCAGTTGACAGGACAAGTTCCCTTCCGCAAAGGCAGCCTGCTAAGGTGTTTGCTGTAGCTACCACTGCCAGGAGCAGATCCCAGTCATGGTTGCCAGCGCCCAAAAACGAGAAGTTGTGGTCAATCTCTACCGCCCCAATGCCCCTCTAGTTGGCCAATGTTTGGAGACCTACTCCCTTGTCGAGGAAGGGGCACCTGGCCTAACCAAGCACATTGTGCTTAGCCTACCTGATCCTAACTTCCGCTACCTGGAGGGCCAGAGCGTTGGCATTATTCCTCCTGGCGTCGATGCCCAAGGCAAGCCCCACAAGCCCCGCCTCTACTCGATTGCCTCCACCCGCTACGGCGACGATGGCGAGGGACGCACGGTTTCCTTGAGCGTGAAGCGGGCCGAATACGTGGATAAGGAAACCGGCCAGCCGGGAGTGGGAGTCTGCTCGGGCTTCCTCACCGATCTCCGAGCTGGGGATGAGGTGATGATCACGGGGCCGGCTGGGAAGACGTTCCTCCTGCCGGAGGATCCAAACGCCAACCTGATCTTGATTGCCACTGGCACGGGCATTGCTCCTTTTCGGGCCTTCATCAAGCATTTGCTCGAGGAGGATCCCAACTACCAAGGCAGGATCTGGCTGTTTTTTGGGGTACCCACCACTTCCAGCCTGCTGTACCGGGGCGACCTGGAAGCCTGGAAAGCTGAGCATGGGGATCGCTTTCGCGTCGACTACGCCATCAGCCGCGAGCAGCAAACCCCCGATGGCAAAAAGATGTATGTGCAAAACCGCATGGCCGAGTACGGCGCCGAGCTGTGGGAGATGCTGCAAAAACCCAACACCTACGTCTACATCTGTGGTCTCAAGGGGATGGAGGATGGCATCAACAGCGTCATGGCTGCCGTAGCCCAACAAGCAGGCCAAGACTGGAGCAGCTTCCAGAAGGAGCTCAAGAAAGCTAGCCGCTGGAACGAGGAAACCTACTAGGGGATCTCGGAGGTTTCTGGAGCGGCCAAAGCATGCCAAAATGCTGGTATCTAGGCTCCCCAGAGCAAAAGGTTTTCCAGGAGTCCTAAGCTGTGGACGCGCGCTACAATCCCCAGGCCATTGAAAGGAAATGGCAGGCCCACTGGCGTGAAATTGGGCTGGATCGCACGCCGGAGCTAACAGCAGAAAGCCGCAAGTTCTACGCCCTGTCGATGTTCCCCTACCCCAGCGGCAGCCTGCACATGGGGCATGTGCGCAATTACACCATCACGGATGTCATTGCCCGCCACAAGCGGATGCAGGGGTATGCAGTGCTGCACCCCATGGGGTGGGACGCTTTTGGCTTGCCGGCAGAGAACGCCGCCATTGACCGGGGGATCCCGCCGGCCAAGTGGACCTACCAGAACATTGCCCAGATGCGGGATCAACTGCAGCGGCTGGGGCTTTCCTACGACTGGGAGCGGGAGATCACCACCTGCGCCCCCGACTACTACAAATGGACGCAGTGGCTGTTCCTGCAGTTTTTCAAGGCAGGCCTGGCCTACCAGAAGGAAGCGCCGGTGAACTGGGATCCCGTGGATCAGACCGTCCTGGCCAACGAGCAGGTGGATGCGGAAGGGAGATCCTGGAGATCTGGGGCTCGGGTGGAAAAGCGCCTCCTCAAGCAGTGGTTTCTCAAGATCACGGCCTATGCCGACCAACTCCTGGCTGACCTGGAGAAGCTCTCCGGCTGGCCAGAGCGGGTGCGCACCATGCAGGAGAACTGGATTGGCCAGTCGGTAGGGGCTAGAGTTCTCTTCAAAACCGAAACAGGGGAAGAGCTGCCGGTGTTTACCACCCGGCCTGATACCCTCTGGGGAGCCACCTTTATGGTGCTGGCGCCGGAGCATCCTTTGGTGGAGAAGCTCACCACCCCCGAGCAGCAGGCTGCTGTCAAAGCCTACCAGGCCGAGGCCGCTGCCCGCAGCGAGATCGAGCGCAGCGCTGAGGATCGGGAAAAGACGGGCGTCTGGACGGGCTCCTACGCCATCAACCCCGTCAACCAAGAGCGCATCCCCATCTGGATTGCCGACTACGTGTTGATGGGCTATGGCACAGGGGCCATCATGGCCGTGCCTGCCCACGACCAGCGGGACTTTGAGTTTGCCCGCAAGTTTGGCCTGCCCATCAAGCTGGTGGTGCAGCCGCCTCAGGGTGGGGTGGAGACTGCTGAAGATCTGCAGGCGGCCTGGACAGGGGAGGGGGTGTTGATAAACTCCGGCCCCTTGAACGGAATCCCGGTGGGCAAGGGCCCAGGGCAAAGTGTGGAAAGGGCCATCGCCTGGCTGGAGGAGCAGGGGCTAGGGGAACGGCAGGTCAACTACCGCCTGCGCGACTGGCTCATCTCGCGGCAGCGCTACTGGGGCTGCCCCATCCCGGTCATCCACTGCCCCCGTTGCGGCATTGTGCCAGTGCCGGAAGAAGATCTGCCAGTGCTCTTGCCAGAAGATGTAGAGCTGACGGGGCGAGGCGGATCCCCATTAGCCCAACTGGAGGAGTGGGTGAAGGTGAAATGCCCCACCTGTGGCGCAGAGGCCCGCCGGGAAACGGACACCATGGACACCTTCATCTGCTCGTCCTGGTATTTCCTGCGCTTTAGCGATCCCCGCAACGACCGCGAGATCTTCCGCAAGGATCTGGTCAACGCCTGGCTGCCGGTGGATCAGTACGTGGGCGGCATCGAGCACGCCATCTTGCACCTGCTCTACGCCCGCTTTTTCACCAAAGTGCTGCGGGATCTGGGGTTGCTGAATTTCGATGAGCCCTTCTCCCGTCTGCTCACCCAGGGGATGGTGCAGGCGCGCACTTACTACAACCCCAACAAGTCCGGCAAGGATCGCTGGATCCCCACAGCGCTGGTTAAGGATCCCAACGATCCGCGGGATCCCGAAACCGGCGAGCCTCTGCAAGTTATCTACGCTACGATGTCCAAATCCAAGGGCAACGGCGTGGATCCGGAAGAGGTGCTGGCCAACTATGGGGCAGACACGGCCCGCATGTTCATCCTCTTCAAGGCGCCACCGGAAAAGGACTTGGAATGGGACGATGCCGACGTGGAAGGGCAGTTCCGCTTTCTCAACCGCGTCTGGCGGCAGGTGTACGACTTTGTCAGTCGCGGTGGCGGGACGGCGTCCTTGCAGGCCAAAGTCGAGGTGGGATCCCTGACCAAGGCGGAAAGGGATCTGCGCCGTGCCGTCCACACGGCCATCAAGGAAGTCAGTGAGGATCTGGAGGAGTACCAGTTCAACACTGCCATTGCCGAGCTGATGAAGCTGAGCAATGCCCTAGCCGAGGCGGGGATCCCGGACTCGCCAGTTTATGCAGAAGGGATCCGCACCCTGGTCTTGCTCCTGGCGCCCTTTGCCCCCCACATTGCCGAAGAGCTGTGGCAGGCCCTAGGCGGTACCGACTCGGTGCATCGCCAGTCTTGGCCCAGCTACGACCCGGCGGCGCTGGTGGCCGATACGGTCACGATTGTGGTGCAGGTCAACGGCAAGCTGCGCGGCTCCTTTGAAGCCCCTGCCGATGTCACGCCGGAGGAGCAGGAGCGGCTAGCTCTGCAGTCGGAAGCGGCCCAGAAGTATCTCCAAGGGGCGACGCCGAAGAAGGTCGTCGTGGTGCCGAAGAAGCTGGTCAACGTGGTTGTCTAGCTCTCCGTTTGCTCAGGTAACCTCCCCCCCTGCATAGGCAAGACCCAGGAGCAGGGCTTAGGATACTGAACCGATGTCTGTTCCTTGCCCTTGGATCACCTATGCGCAAGCGATGGGTTCTCAAGCCGCAGCAGCTTCCTCTGCTGTGGATGGCCATTCAGCTAGCGGTCGGGATCCCTGCCCTGGCCCACCCCAGCAGCAGCTCTGCCAATCCTCCGGCTGCCCTTGAGGCTGCCACCCAGCGAGTTACCGAAATCCACGGCGGTGCTGGCCCCTGGGCGGTGGTGGGTTATCGCATGGGGATGCGGGCTCTCAAGGAGCTGGGCTTGGCAAGTCCCCTCCCCCCCACCTCCCCAAGTCGCTTTGTGGTGGAAGTCATTCACGAGTCGCCGCTCCAGATTCCCTTTGCCTGCATCGTGGATGGGTTGCACGCCGCCACCGGAGCCAGCTTGGGCAAGCTGAACTTAAAGCTGGTGGAGGTGGACTCCCTAGACAAAATGCGCAGTGTTGTCATCCATCGAGAAACTGGCAAGCGGGTGGAGTTTCAAGTTTTGCCTGAGTTTATTGCTAAGTACCGAGAGCTGCCCCCAGAACGGCTTATGGCAGCGGGGCAGGAAGTTCTTCAAATGGCCGACGAGGCTCTTTTCCGTCTCACGATTAGACCCTAGCGCCGATCCCCCCCAGCAGGATGGGAACTCCAGGGCGGGAGAGATATGATGCCTAGCACGGCTTTTTCCAGAAGGACTAAGGAGAAAGCTGTGCCGCTAGGTTGCTCTGGGGATCAGCCAGGGCAAGCAATGGGGGAAGTCCGGTGCAAATCCGGCGCTGTGCCGCAACTGTGATGGCAGGATGCCCGCCTACGGCTTCAGCTCAGGGCTTAGAGCCCTTCCGGGTCGCATGGAACAAAGAGCTGACATGAAAAAGACAGTTCTAGGTCTCAGCCTTGGGCTGGGAAGTTGGGTTTTGGGGATCCCAGTCTGGGCGCAAGCAGTCTTGGATACCGGCCTCAGCGCCGAGATTTTGAATCAACCCGTCACC
>NZ_JANSHR010000003.1:0-1893 GCF_047461675.1 Synechococcus sp. R70.1 | reverse complement strand
TTCCAGACCCTGCTGTCAATTGGACTCTGCCAGAGCACCTCAAAGACTACCCAGTCTGTAATCTTGAGCTGTCTAAGGTTCTAGAGAAAGTTAAGCCTTTTACCTTGATGAGCTTCGAGCGTCTTTGGAACCTCTATTTGCTAGCAAAGCGAGTTTGCGAAGAAGATATTCCTGGGAACTTTGTTGAGTGCGGTGTTTGTAGAGGCGGAAGCTCGGCTTTGCTGGCCTGGGTGATCAAGAACTACAGCCGCCGGCCCCGCAAGCTGTATGCCTTTGATACCTTCTCAGGGATGCCTGAGCCAACAGAAGCGGATACAGATTACCGAGGGGTTGCTGCCAACGAAGCGGGCTTTGGAGCAAGCACTTTGGCAGCACCAGTTTCAGAGAACCTGGAGGTCATTGCCGGGGAACTGGGGGTCTGGGATCTCATTGTTCCTGTGCCAGGGCTTTTTGCTGACACCTTGCCTGTTTATCGAGAGCAGGTGGGCGAGATTGCCTTGCTGCATGCGGATGCAGACTGGTATCAGTCGACGATGGATACTTTCCGTCATCTCTACCATCAAGTTAATCCCAGGGGGTTCATCCAGGTTGATGACTATCAAGACTGGCAAGGGTGTGCAAAGGCTGTCCATGACTTTGAGCAGGAGCTTGGAGTCTTCTTCCGGCTGCACAGTGTAGCTGAACCATATGGATGGAAGCCAGATAGCCTAGAGGTTCAGGGTTGGCCTAGTGCTGTATGGTTAAGTCCCTCTGAGAACTGGCCGGTAATCACAGATGGTTCGATACAAACCTTCAAACCAGAAGGGATCCGTCTAAGCAAGATTAACGTGGGTCTTTTCCCCTACTGGGAGATGGAGACAGAGCAGCTTGTGCAAGAGTTGGAGGTTCTGTTGGAGTCAATTCTACGTAGCCCCAACCCAGAAGACTATGCCCTGATCTTCCTGGGAGACCCGGATCCGAAATTAGCCAATCAGACTCTGGAGATAGCTGCGGGCAACGTAGTCCTCAAGCTCATGGAAGTAGGGCTGGAGCTAGGCAGAGAGCCATTCTCTTCTGTAGTGGCTGGGTTGAACCCCCATCAATGGGAGAGGCTGATTCCCCAACTCAACTATCGCTATCCTCTGAAGCGCGAGCGCTTTCCTAAGGGTTTACGTCCTGCCATCCAAAAGCTGCCCGTGTTGGTATTGGCCTCTTAGGGATCCACCTTGTTGTCTTGAGTTACTTGGCTGTCTACAGGGCGTCTGGATCTACCCCTAGCTCTTGTAGCTTCCGGGCCAGGCGCCCTGCCCGTTGTTCGGCCTGCTCAGCCCTTTGCCGCTCCAGTTCGGCCTCAGTGGGTACCAGTTCCCCAGCAGCAGTGGCCCAGCGAATCCAGGTGGCCTCGATGTCCCGAAACCTGCCCTCCCACTTCACTAGGTACAATCCCAAAACCTCGCTCGGCAAGCAACCCTCTGCATCCTCTTGAATCGGCTCATAGCGGCCGCCCATTAGCCGAAACCCCGCCCAGTCTTCTGGATCAAACGGGTCAAACCAAAAGTACTCCGGCACTCGGATAATCTGCTCGTAAAGCTGCTTTTTGCTGGTTTTGTCATCGTGGGCAGTGCTGGGGGAAAGAAGCTCAATCACCACGTCTGGGCCCTTCCCTTGCTCCCAAATCACCCAGCTTTTGCGCTCGCCCTTGGGTACTCCCAGCACCACGAAATAATCGGGCCCTCTGAAACTGCGGCTGCGGGCTTGCTCCAAGCTGTAGTAAAGAAACATGTTGCCGCCAACAAAACCATCAGAACGCGGCTGCAGCCAGGTTTGGGTAACGGAGATGAGCAAATCCGTCTGGCACTTGTGCCGCCAGCTTTCCATGGGCTCGCCGTCGTCGTAGGGAAGCTCGTCTTGGGT
>NZ_JANSHR010000002.1:44080-63677 GCF_047461675.1 Synechococcus sp. R70.1 | reverse complement strand
ACAGCCGCGGCTTTGGCAGCAAGTGAGCTGAGCCTATGCCTTTCCACGTCGTCTTGGTGGCTCCGGAGATCCCGGCCAACACGGGCAACATCGCCCGCACCTGTGCCGCTACCCGCACACCCCTCCACCTCGTGGATCCCTTGGGGTTTCGCCTCTCGGATCGCTACCTCAGGCGGGCGGGGCTAGACTACTGGGAGCACGTCCAACTGCATCGCTACCCCTCTTGGGAGGCCCTGGTGCAAGCCCACCCCGAGGCAAGATTTTGGTGCTTTAGCGTGCGCGGCAAGGCCCTTTACACCGAGGTGGCCTATCAACCCGGAGACTGGCTGGTGTTTGGCAGCGAAAGCCGGGGCTTGGATCCCATGTTCTTGGAAACCTATCCCAGCGTGCGCATCCCCTTGAGCGGGCCGGTGCGCAGCCTTAACCTCAGCAATGCAGTCGCCATTGCCCTCTTTGAAGCCCTACGCCAACAGGGATTTCCCACCTAAACTTGACAGCCCTACGCCTGCCGCAACAAGCTGCACCTGCTCCAACCCCTGGTTCACTAACTAGCTGACGCAGCTCTAGTGACTGGACTTGGCAGCTGTTGCGTCCAGGAGCCCAGCTTTCTCGGTCAGCCCCTCCTTGGCTGAAGCCAGGTGCGCCTGTTCCTAGGCTATGCGTTAAAGTGGAAGCCCTCCTTGGCGAGGGCCGTTCCCCCAAGCCAAAGGCGCACCAAGTGTACCTATGTTTTCTCCATCTGTGGCACTTTCGCAACTACCGGGATCAAGGGATCCCCTTCGAGGCACCCAAGACCATCCTGGTGGGGGAAAACGCCCAGGGCAAGACGAACCTCTTGGAGGCAGTGGAGCTCTTGGCCACCTTGCGCTCGCGGCGGGCCGGTCGCGATCGGGAGATGGTGCAGCAGGGGGAAGAGAAGGCGCGGATTGCCGCCACCGTGGAGCGGCTAGGGGTAGCCCACGAGCTGGTGATGGAGCTACGCAGCCAAGGGGGACGCTCCCTGAAGGTTAACGGCCAGGCGCTACGGCGACAATCTGAGTTCTTAGGGCAAGTGAATGCGGTGGTCTTCTCCAGCCTGGATCTGGAGCTGGTGCGAGGGGGGCCAGAGGCGCGGCGCAACTGGTTGGATGGGGTGTTGCTGCAGCTGGAGCCGGCCTACCTTGGCCTGGTGGAGCAGTATCGCCAGATCCTCAAGCAGCGCAATGCCCTCCTAAAACAGGATCCCGCTGCTGCCAGCGACAGGGACTTGCAGATGGCCTTCTGGGACGCTCAGCTGGCCACCAGTGGCAGTCGCATCATGCGCCGCCGCGCCCGGCTGTTGCAGCGTCTGGAGCCGCTAGCCGCCCACTGGCACCAAGTCATCAGCGGTGGTCGGGAGACTCTCAGCCTTGCCTACCGTCCGCAGGTGCCTTTGCTGGATCCCCAGGCCAATCCCGAAGGGGTTCAAGCCCAGTTGTTGGCGGAGATCCGTGCCAAGGCCGCTGCCGAACGGGCCCTGGGCACCTCTCTAGTCGGCCCTCACCGAGACGAGGTGGAGCTAAGCCTCGACGGACAGCTTGCCCGCGCCTACGGATCCCAGGGGCAACAGCGCACCTTGGTCTTGGCCCTCAAACTGGCGGAGCTGGAGCTGATCGAGCAGGTGAAGGGGGATCCGCCCTTGCTGCTGTTGGACGACGTGCTGGCGGAGCTGGACCTGCACCGCCAAAACCAACTCTTGGAGGCTATTCAAGAGCGGGTGCAAACTTTGGTAACCACCACCCACCTGGGCTCCTTCGACGCCGCTTGGCTCAAGGGAGCGCAAATCCTGCAAGTGCACAAGGGGCAAATTTCTCCCTCCCCTTAGCTTAAGGCAGGCCGGCCGCGGTCCAGGCTGCGATACTGAATGGCTTCGGCGATGTGGGTGGGGGCAATGGCCTCGGCACCCTCTAGATCGGCGATGGTGCGGGCCACCTTGAGGATGCGGTCGCTCCCCCGGGCAGAGAGGCCTAACTTTTGGATGGCGCTCTCGAGGAGCTTGCGACAGGGATCCGAGAGAGCACACCACTGCCGCAGGTGGCGGGGCTGCATCTGGGCGTTGCAGTGGATCCCGGGCTCGTCCTGGAAGCGCTGCCGTTGGCGCTGCCGCGCCTGTTCCACCCGCTGCCGCACCGCTTGGGACGACTCGCCACCCTGAAGGCGGACAATTTCTTCCGGCTTGAGGCGGTTGACCCACACCTGCAAATCAATGCGATCTAGCAGGGGGCCGGAGAGCTTCGACCAGTAGCGCTCCCGCTGTTGCGGCGTGCAGGTGCAAGGCTGAACAGGATCCCCGTAGAAGCCGCAGGGACAGGGGTTGGTGGAGGCCACCAGGGTGGTTTGGGCGGGAAACTCCAGGGAAAGGCGGGCGCGGGAGATGGTAACCTTGCCGTCTTCCAGGGGCTGGCGCAGCACCTCCAAAACCTCGCGGCGGAATTCCGTCAGTTCGTCCAAGTACAAGACACCGTGGTGAGCCAGGGAGATCTCGCCAGGCTTGGGGTAGGGGCCACCGCCCACCAGCGCCACTGCCGAGGCCGAATGGTGGGGAGCACGGAAGGGCCGCTGGGCGATCAGGGGGGTTTGGCCTCCCAAGTGCAGGTTTTGCCGCAGCAGGCCGGCTGCTGAGTAGATGCGGGTGATCTCCAACATTTCCTCCCACTGCAGCCGAGGCAAAATGCCGGGCAGACGACGCGCCAGCATGGTCTTGCCCGCTCCTGGGCTGCCCACCAGCAGCAGGTTGTGCCCGCCGGCTGCCGCAATCTCCAAGGCCCGTCGGGCCTGTTCTTGCCCCTTCACATCGGCCAAATCCAACAGGGGTTCTGGTTCAGTTGCTAGCAGCTGCTCCGGCTGGATCCGCAGCGGCTCAACCCCCTGGGGGTTTTGCAGCCAGCTCACCACCGCCGCTAAGGAGGGCAGCCCGTACACCTGGATCCCTTGCACCAAAGCCCCCTCCGGGCCATTCTCCTGGGGCACCACCAGGCGGCGGATCCCCATCTCAGCGGCACCGGCGGCAATGGGCAGGATTCCGGCCACGGGCCGCAAGGTGCCATCCAGGGCCAATTCCCCCACCAGCAGGGTGTTGGCCAGCGCTTCTTTCTCGATGACCCCGGCAGCAGCCAGAATGCCGATGGCGATGGGAAGATCAAAGCTGGGGCCCTCTTTGCGCAGATCGGCGGGAGCCAAGTTGACGATGATCCGCCGCTGCGGCAGGGCAAAGCCGGAGTTCTTGATGGCCGCCCGCACCCGCTCTTTGGCCTCCTGAACGGCTGTGTCTGGCAGCCCCACTAGGATAATCTGGGGCAAGCCACCGCCCACATCCACCTCCACCGTGACCCGCACGGCCTTGAGTCCCAGGAGAGCAGCAGCAGTGACCTGAGCAAACAAAGGCGTCGCCTCCTCCGGAAAGCTTTTCCACCGAATGATTGTCTCCCGACACCTATCCTGGAGGAAGTACATTGGCTTGTGCAGGCTTATCCCTGGGAAGCGGTGACTCTAGAGTTGACTGGGATCAGAGGCTACTGGGTCTGCTCAGCCGCCAAGCCACGGAGGGGTTGCCCCCATCTCTAGGAGGCTGGTGCCAGTGGTCTCTTCTGCTGCTGAACCCCCTTTTGAGCGTTTCTCCAGCTCTGGGCAAGAAGGCGCCCCAGCCTGGAAGGACCTGGAGGAGCAGGTGCAGGAGTTTGCCCGCTGCTACCGGGGGCAGGTGGCCCAGCTCAGCCCACCAGAGCTGGGGAAGGCGCTGCAAGTCTTGTCGCAGCTAACGCAAGCTCTGGCGGCTCAGCTTGCGGAGGGCAGGGAAGGGATCCCGGCTACCCCTCTTCAGGCTCCAAGCTGGCGGGATCTGGAGCGGGCTATCTCCCTGCAAAGCCACTTGCTGTTTTTCTCTCTAGAGCTGCAGTCGCTGTTGGCTGGTTCCCCCGACGACTCTGCCGCCGAGTTGCCGCCAGAGGATGGGCGCTTGGATCTTTTAGCTGCTGCCCATGTCGAGCCGCGGCTACGCCCCTTTCGTCAGTTTCTGTGTGGCCTCCTCCACCAGCGGGGTCACCGACAGGCGGAGCCTCTAGAGCGCTTACTGCACCAGCAGCGCCTGGCTGGACGCTTGGCCTGGCGGCAGTTGTGGCAAGTCACCCTCAGCTCCCTCGGCGACCAGGGCCTGTTGCCTCCCCAACAGCAGTCAGCTAACACCCTTGCCCACCTCCAGAACCTGCAAACCCATCCCAGTGCCGAGGTTCGCTGGGCGGCCTACCAGCGCTTGTGCCACCATCTGGAAGCCCATGCGGAGCTGGGAGGGTTTATTCTCAGCATCCTAGTTCGCGACCACCTCTGGGAGGCCCAGTGGCGGGGCTACGATTCTGCTGCCGACCTTTACCTGGCTCGCCACGGCCTCAGCCAGCCCTTTTGGGAACATCTGCTGGACGGGATCCACGATCGCTTCGACCTGTTCCAGCGCTACTACCGCCTGAAAAGCCGCGCCATGAGCCGCTCCATTCGCCTCTGCGACCTCTATGCACCCTGGGGGGAGCCCGTCCCACCTCTTGCTGCTGCCGAAGCCACCTCCCTGGTCTGGGCAGCCCTGCAAGAGTTCTGCCCTGAGTGCGCGGCCCACGCCAAACCCTGGTTACTGGAAGTCAGCTCCGAACGGGAGGCACCCCCTGGCGATCCAGAGAGGCCATGGCCAGGAAGTGAACCCCTTGCCTCCCTGCTGCAAGCCCTTGAAGCCCTCAGCCGGCGGCTCCGGCCTGAGGGGCCTCGAGTTTGGCTGGATCTGGAGGAGCTGCAGGGATCTGTCCAGCCCTCCTGGGAAATTCGGGTGCATACCGCGTTTTTACAGCAGGTGCTGCTAGACTACCTGCTCGGGGCGGCACGGGGTACACCGGCGCCACCCCCTCTTCGAAATCGTGCAAGCGGGCTGGAGGTCTTTACCTTGGCCCAGGCCCTCTTGATTCACCACCTGGAGGCGCAGTTACAGGCCGTGTTTTACCAGAGCCTGATTGCCCGGCTGGAGCTGCTCCTCTATCGCTCGGAGAACACCGCTCCACTAGCTTCCTCCAAGGCCAGCCCTACCTCCTGGGTCGGCGAAGAGTGGCTAAAGCTGATCCAGGAGCTGTGCGGCGATGCGGTGGAGCTGTTGCCGGAAGACCAGTTCTGCTGGGTGGGGATGCCGGAGCTGTTTCTGCGACCCTTCAGCGCCCCTCAGGTCAGCCTGGCCAGCCTAGTTGCCCTGGCCTGCCACCGCCAGTATCATCTGTCTCCGCGTACCTTTTTGCCCCGCTACCTAAATTGGCTGGCTAGCCCGCCTGGATCCCTGACTTGGGGAGAATCGGCCCAGTTGCTCCAGGTGGACTTGAGCGAGCCGGAGGAGGTGTTGCAGGGGTTGGAGGAACTGGAGCATTGGATCGAGGTGCTGGAAGAGCTGCTGGAAGAGAATCAAGACTAGGGGGCTGCAGCCAGCTGGCCTTTGGCGTAGCCGGAAGGAGCTCCTTGCAGAGGGGGAGGGAGCACCTCAAAGCCCGCCCCTTCCTCAAGTGGGCAGGAGGGAAATGGGGGCTGCTAAGCCAGTACGAGCCCTTCTTCCCCCGCGACTGGGGCACTTATCATGAGCCCTTTTTGGGTGGCGGGGCGGTGTTTTTCCACCTGGCCCAGGTTTACCCCGAGCGGGGTTTTGTGCTATCCGACATCAACGCTGACTTGGTCAACGCCTACTGCTGTGTGAGGGATCGGGTGGAGGAGGTGGTGGCACTGCTAGCCTACCACCAGGCCCACCACAGCCGCGACTACTACTACGCCCTGCGGGCATCCAAGCCAGTTGACCCTGTCCAGCGGGCGGCGCGGCTAATTTACCTCAACAAAACTTGCTACAACGGGCTTTACCGGGAAAACGCCAGCGGCGAGTTCAACGTACCCCTAGGCCGCTACCGCAACCCGCGCATTTGTGATGCCGACAACTTGCGGGCTGCTAGCCGTGTCTTGCAACGGGCTAAGATCTTGGTGCAGTCGTTTGAGCAGGTGTTGGAGCGGGCCCAGCCCGGCGATTTTGTCTATTTGGATCCGCCCTACTACCCGGTTTCAGAAACCAGCAGCTTTACCGCCTACAGTCAGTACGCCTTTGGCCAAGCGGAGCAGATCCGCTTGCGAGAAGTCTTTGGGATCCTGGCCGACCGAGGCGTGCAGGTGCTGCTGTCCAACTCAGACTGCACTTTTGTGCGAGAGCTGTACAGGGGCTATCCTATCCACACCATCGTGGCCAGCCGCGCCATCAACTGCCACGGCCGCAAGCGGGGTCCCGTCACCGAGGTGCTGGTCTTGTCAAAGTAGCCGGCCCTAGCTACTCGATCACCACACTCTTGGGCCCGCCATCGGGGCGCTCCTGGTTGAAATTGGCCAAAAAGGTATCCGGATCCCGGAGGCTGAAGACCAGCTTTTTGCAGGGTACTTGCAGCCCCAGGGGACCTACCAAGGGAATGAAAAGCATCTTTTCCTGGAGCAGCGGAATGGCAATCACCCCCTGGGTGCTGGTTACCGCGCCAACCAGTCCCTGGAAATCGGTGCGCACGCCCAGGCCGTAGAACCAGGGCCAAGAGAAGCGCTCCCCGCGTCCCAACTCGCCTAGAGAAAAGGTTTCGTTGAACAAGTTGCCCGCCCGCACTACTAGCTTGTCCTGAAGCAGGTCAACGTAGGCTGACTCACTGCCCACCCCAAACAGCGCCAGGGGCAAACTTGCCAGGGGGTTGGAGTCAATGGCCATGTAATAGCGCATGGGAAATCTCCAAGGTCAGGAACAAAAAGAATGAGCCGCGGCCCCTAGCCTTGCAATTATAATCTCCGGCCTTGCCAGCTTGGCCAAAAGGAAACCCGTTCGCTAAGGCTCTGAGCGGCTATGATGGGTTGCTGGGAGCGGCCTTCTACACCCTTTGAGCTGGCCACTGCTAAGCCAGGAGAACTCATGGATCTGCGCCCCCTTGTCCGCCTAGTGCCCGATTTTCCCAAGCCCGGGATCCTCTTTCGCGACATAACCCCCTTGCTGCAGAATCCAGCGGGCTTTCGGGCCGCTATCGAACAGTTGGCCGCCGGCACTGCCACCATGGGATCCCTAGATTACGTGGTGGGCATTGAGTCGCGGGGGTTTATTTTGGGGGCTGCCTTGGCCCAACACCTGGGTTTGGGGTTTGTCCCCGTTCGCAAGCGCGGCAAACTGCCGCCGCCAGTGCTCAGCCAAACCTACACGCTGGAGTATGGCCAAGACGAGCTCCAACTACAAGCCCACGCCCTGCGCCCTGGCAATCGGGTGGTGATTGTGGATGATGTCTTGGCAACTGGCGGCACCGCCGCCGCCACGGCTGAACTGGTGGCTCAGAGTGGCGCCCAGGTAGGCGGGTTTGCTTTTCTAATCGAGCTAGCTTTCTTGTCGGGCCGCAAGCTTCTTCCTCCACAAATCCCAACCCACGTGCTGATGGTGGAAGACTCCAACTGAGGGATTTGCCCCTCACCGCAGGCGTAGCGGCTGGCGGACGGCTACTTCTGTTGCCTTAGCTTTGGGCAGAGGTTGAGTCAAGGGGCTGAGCTGAGCCTGGGCCTGCAGTTGCTCCTCAATCCAGTCGGCCAGCTCCCGCATGTAGAGGGCCACGTGGGGGGCGTAGTCGCGCCGCAGCGGCTCTACCCCTTTTTCGGCCAGGCGGGCCAGGATGACCGGATCGCTTAGCTCTTCGAGAGCGGCAAAGTCTTCTGGCTGGTCAAACCCCAGCTCTGCCATCTTTTCAAACACATATCCCAGCCGTAGGCCCGTAGCCTCGCAGTGGGAAGGATCCCTCGCGACATAGGCAGCGGTGCGGTAGGCCGTTTGGGCAATGGAGCGCCAGGTGCCGCGGTGGATGTGCAGGCTAAGCTGCTGCTGATCCCAGCCCAGGGCTTCCCGCACCAAAAGGCCACAATTGCAGCGGGTGCTATCCCGCCAGCAGTACTCGCGATCCCAAAAACCCCAGTGCTGAGCTTGCAGGCGATCGGCGGTGCGGCGCAAAAGGGCTGCCAGCTCCGGTGTAGGACGCATTGGTCAAGGCGGCAGACGGGATCCCCTCCAGTCTAGGCAGGCAGGCGGCTGGGAACAAGCCGAGCTTAATCCTTTTTTGAGTTGATTGGCTCTGCTTGAGCTTCGGAATCCTCAGAAGACTGTTGCCGCTGGCGATGCCGTTGCCAAGCTCCCCAAGCCACCCCCGCCAACACCAGCGAGGCCCCGCCCAGATAGGTGCCCCCTGCCGGCAAGCCCGCCAAGGC
This sequence comes from Synechococcus sp. R70.1, assembly GCF_047461675.1. NCBI lineage: Bacteria > Bacillati > Cyanobacteriota > Cyanophyceae > Synechococcales > Synechococcaceae > Synechococcus > Synechococcus sp. R70.1. The sequence continues at coordinate 55,394 of NZ_JANSHR010000002.1, read as the reverse complement.
CAGGGCCAGGGATCCCCCCCAGAGGGTCATGGCGTAAATCAGCAGCACCGAATGCCGCTGGGACAGGCCAGCCTTGAGCAGGCGATGGTGCAAGTGGCCCTTGTCGGGATGGAAAGGGGATTTGCCTCTGGCCAAGCGCTTGAGGATCACAGCAGACATATCCAGAATCGGCACGGCCAGGATAAAAAACGGCAGGGCCACCGCCAGGGTGGTCACCCCCTTGGCCACCCCAATGACCCCGATCCCGGCCAGGGTGAAGCCGAGAAAGTAGGCTCCCCCATCCCCCATGAAGATCTGCGCCGGGTTAAAGTTGTAGCGCAAAAACCCCAGACAAGCCCCCGCTAAGGCTGCCGCCAGCATGGCTGCCGCCGGCCGATCCAAGAGCAGGGTTACCATCAGCATCACGACTGCCGCGATCCCCGACACCCCTGCCGCCAAGCCATCCAGCCCGTCCATAAAGTTGATGGCATTGGCCATCCCCACCAGCCACAGCAAGGTAATCACTAGGCTCAGCCATGCAGGGAACGGCCAGATGCCGATCCGCGGCAGGTTGATAAATTCGATGCGCACCCCCACTCCCCAAGCCGCCGCAGCCACTCCAAATTGCATCGCCAGGCGCGAAAAAGGCGACAACTGAAACAGATCATCCGCCAAGCCAATTAGGAAAAACAAAACGCCGCCAATCGTCACCCCCCAGATCTCGTACTCCTGCTCGGGGCGCAGGCCGGCAAAGGCTCCGGCTCCCCAAAGCACAAGCAGCGCCACCAGGTTGCCGAAAAAGATGGAGACCCCCCCCAGGCGCACCATCGGCTTCCGGTGGATCTTACGCTCGTCAGGAAAATCCAACTGGCCGCTGCGGATCCCGACCGCCTTCACCACCGGGGTTGCCCACAAGACCACACAGGCAGCAGCGAGAAAGGCAACCAAGTAGGGCATGGCAGGCCGTAGCGAGGATGGCGGTTATCCCAAGTGAGGGTAGAGCGGAAAACGGCGGCAGAGCTGAGCAACCCGCTGACGACAGTCTTCAAGAACGCCTGGATCCTCCGGTCGGAACAGGCAATCGGCAATGATCTCCCCGATTTCCTCGAATTCTGCCGGCCCTAGGCCGCGGGTGGTCAAGGCCGGGGATCCCAGACGCAGGCCGCTGGCCACGAGGGGCGGCTGCGGATCGAAGGGGATGGCGTTTTTGTTGGCGGTGATGTGGATCTCGTCCATCAGGCGATCCGCCCGCTTGCCCGTCATCACGGGATCTGCTGCCCCGTTTTTCTCCAGCACCGCCGAGACCGAGCGCAGGTCCAACAACATCAGGTGGTTGTCGGTGCCCCCCGAAACCAAGCGGATGCCACGCCGCTGCAGAGTCGCCGCCAGCGCCTGGGCATTGGCGATTACCTGGGCTGAGTACTGGACAAAGCTGGGCTGCAGCGCTTCCCCAAAGGCCACCGCCTTGCCGGCAATGATATGCTCTAGCGGCCCACCCTGGCTGCCGGGGAACACCGCCTTGTCCAGCTTTTTGCCCAGTTCCGGGTCGCGGGTGAGAATCAGGCCCCCGCGTGGCCCCCGCAGCGTCTTGTGGGTAGTGGTAGTTACCACATCGCAGATGGGCACGGGGTTAGGGTGGTGCCCAGTGGCCACCAGGCCGGCAATGTGGGCGATATCGGCCATCAGATAGGCCCCCACCTCGTCGGCAATAGCACGGAAAGCGGCAAAGTCAATGACCCGAGGATAGGCCGAATAGCCGCAGATGATGAGCTTGGGCCGGTGCTGCAGGGCCAGATCCCGCACCTGGTCAAAATCGATCCGCTCCGTCTTGGGATCCACCCCATAGTGCACCACGCGGAACCACTTGCCGGAGACATTGACTGGCGAGCCATGGGTAAGGTGGCCACCGTGGGCGAGATCCATGCCCATGATCGTGTCTCCCGGCTGCAGCAGGGCCAGGAAAACGGCAAAGTTGGCCTGGGCGCCGGAGTGTGGCTGCACATTGGCGTGGGCTGCTCCAAACAGTTGCTTGGCGCGGTCGATGGCCAGTTGTTCGATCTCGTCGATAAACTCGCAGCCACCGTAGTAGCGCTTGCCGGGCAGCCCCTCGGCGTACTTGTTGGTGAGCACCGATCCCTGGGCCGCCAGGACAGCCGGCGAGGTGAAGTTCTCGCTGGCGATCATCTCCAGGTGATCCCGCTGCCGGTTCAGCTCCTGCTGAATCAGGCGGTAAACGAGGGGATCCGTTTCCGCCAAGATGGCCAGGTTGTCCCGGGGAGTGGTCAAGCTTTGGGGAGCGGCTACCATGGTGACACCAAAAGCAAACGTTGCCGACAAAAAAAGCCCAGCAGCGCCCTGCCGTCGCAACAGTCCTACGGAGCAACATCGTAACACAGAGGGGCTAGGCCAGGGGATCCCCAGGGGCCAGGGGGGGCTTTGTAAAGAATGTTTTTCGGCCCTGGGTCTGGCCGCTGGCCAAGGTAAAGTGGGGGGCAGGGTTTTAGGGAGTTGGCTATGACCGACGCACAAGTTTTCACCATCCTGGCCATTGCCCTAGTGCCGGCAGTGATGGCCGTGCTCCTGGGATCCGCCCTGGCTCGCAGCTAGTTTCTAGCAAAAGGCTGCTCTGCAGGACCTACCCCTGGGTAGGCCCTTTTTAGTGGTCAAATGGGTGAGTGTTGCCATTGGCTAAAGTTGGATAAGAGATACTACCGGTAGCCAGCCCGGAAGCAGCTTGACCCAGGTGGATCTCCAGCGAGTTCAGCGCGCCCTTTCCCTAGAAGCAGAGGTGGGGTTTACCGACCTGCGAGGGCGAGAGCAGACCTTCTCCCAATTTCTGCAGAGCGTGTTTGCCCAGGATCCCCCCCCTGTCTGGAAGCTGGATGGGGAAGAGCGACGGCGCTGGCGGGAACTGGGATCCCGCTATCGCCTCTACCCCCAGCTAGAGCTGTCGGAGCGGCAGCACCTGGTGGCGGAAACCCGCCGCTGGCTGGAGCGTCTCCGGCGCCAGCAAGAACAAGCCCACTTTGCCCCACCCAGCCCTGCTTTGCCCCCGCCCAAGGGCCTTAGCTTGGAGCAGCCTCTGCAATTTCTCAAAGGCATTGGCCCCAAGTCAGCGGAGAAGCTGGCGCAACTGGGCCTGCACACTGTGCGCGATGCCCTCTACTACTTCCCACGGGATCACCTGGACTATTCTCGCCGGGTGCTCATTCGCCAGGCCAAGGTGGGGGAGACGGTCACCCTGGTGGGGACGGTGAAAAGCTGCAGCTGCTTCACCAGCCCCAAGAACCCCTTGCTGACCATCTTGAACCTCAAGATTGCCGACAAAAGCGGCATAGTCACCCTCAGCCGCTTCTACAGCGGGCGGCAATTTGCCCAGCGCAGTTGGCAGGCAGCCCTAGAGCGGCAATACCCCAAGGGAGCAGTGGTGGCGGCCAGTGGCTTGGTGAAGAGAGGCCGCTTTGGCCTGACGCTGGATAACCCGCAACTGGAGGTGCTGGGGGGAGAGGGCGAGGATCCGGACAAGCTGGGCAAGATCCTGCCCGTTTACCCGCTCTCAGAAGGGATCCCCGCCGATCTGGTGCGCAAGGCCGTCCAGCTTGCCCTGCCGGCAGCCGCCTTGGTGGAGGATCCCTTGCCAGAGAACCTGAAGCGGCAGTTGCAGCTTTTGGACTTGCCCCTTGCCCTGCAGCAGATTCACTTTCCTGAAACGCGAGAGCTGCTGGCCCAAGCCCGGCGGCGGCTGGTGTTCGACGAGTTTTTCTATCTGCAACTTAGCCTCTTGCAGCGGCGGCAGCGCTACCGCGCCCAAGCTCAGGCTGTACCTCGCTACCAGCCCGCCAGAGGGGAGCTCTTGGATCGCTTCTACCAGATCCTGCCCTTCCAGCTTACTGCGGGCCAGCAGCGGGCCATCGATGAGATCCTGGCGGATCTGCGGGATCCCTTGCCCATGAACCGCCTGCTACAGGGGGATGTGGGATCCGGCAAAACGGTGGTGGCGGTGGCGGCCTTGCTGGCAGCCATTCAATCCGGCTGGCAGGCGGCCCTCATGGCTCCCACCGAAGTCCTGGCCGAGCAGCACTACCGCAAGCTGGTGGAGTGGCTCAGCCAACTGCAAGTGCCCGTTGAACTCTTGACTGGCTCCACACCCCCCGCCAAGCGGCGCGAGATCCTGCGGCAGTTGCAAACCGGGGAGCTGCCCCTGGTAGTCGGCACCCATGCCCTCATCCAGCCGGCGGTGCAGTTTCGCAACCTGGGCTTGGTGGTCATCGACGAGCAGCACCGTTTTGGGGTAGAGCAGCGGGCTGCCCTACAACAAAAAGGTGACCACCCCGATGTCCTGACCATGACGGCTACACCCATCCCCCGCACCCTTACCCTGGCCCTGCACGGGGATCTGGACGTAACCCAGATTGACGAGTTGCCCCCGGGGCGCAAGCCGGTGCATACGGTGGTAGCTCGACCGGGGGATCGCCTGCAGGTGGTGCGGCTTATCGAGCGGGAAATTGCCCAGGGGCGGCAGGCCTACGTGGTGCTGCCTTTGATTGAGGAGTCGGAGAAGCTGGATCTCAAGTCGGCCATTGAAGAGCACCAGCGCCTGCAGGAGAAAGTCTTCCCCCAGTTCCGGGTGGGCCTGCTGCACGGGCGCCTGAGCAGCAGCGAGAAGGAGGCGGTTATCGAGGCCTTTCGCCGGCGGGAGCTGGATATTCTTGTTTCCACCACGGTGGTGGAGGTGGGCGTGGATGTGCCCAACGCCTCGGTGATGCTGGTAGAGCATGCCGAGCGCTTTGGCCTCTCCCAGCTCCACCAACTGCGGGGACGGGTGGGGCGGGGCTCCGACCAGGCCTATTGCATCCTCATGACCTCCTCCGAAAGCGAAGAGGCCCTGCGCCGCCTCAAAGTCCTGGAGCAGTCCCACGATGGCTTTTTCATTGCCGAGATGGATCTGCGCTTCCGGGGGCCGGGGGAGGTGATGGGCACCCGCCAGTCGGGGCTGCCCGACTTTGCCCTGGCCAGCCTCATGGACGACCAAGAGGTGCTGCAGTTGGCTCGCCAGGCGGCAGAGCAGCTTATTGCCCAAGACCCTGAGCTGCAGCAGTGGCCCCGCCTGCGCCACATACTGGAAGAACGCCAGGCCCGCCTTTTGGGGCCCGCTTTGTTGACTTAGCCTTGGTGCCTATGCCCCCTACCCCTGAAGAGCTGAAGCTCCACGGCCTCTCTTCCCAGGAGTATCAACAGATCCAACAGCAACTGGGCCGGGATCCCAACCCCACCGAGCTGGCCATGTTTGGGGTGATGTGGTCGGAGCACTGCTGCTATAAGAACTCTCGCCCTCTGCTGAAAAACTTTCCCACTGCGGGCGAGCGGGTGGTGGTGGGGCCGGGGGAAAATGCCGGCGTGGTGGATTTGGGGGATGGGGACTGGCTGGCCTTTAAAATCGAGTCCCACAACCACCCTTCAGCCGTGGAGCCCTTCCAGGGGGCGGCCACCGGCGTGGGGGGCATCCTACGCGATATCTTTACCCTGGGCGCCCGCCCCATTGCCCTGCTCAACTCCCTGCGCTTTGGGCCGCTGACGGATCCCCGCAACCGCCGCTTGATGGCCAGAGTGGTGGAGGGGATCGCCCACTACGGCAACTGCGTGGGGGTGCCCACGGTGGGGGGGGAAGTGGCCGTGGATCCCTGCTACAGCGGCAACCCCCTGGTCAACGTCATGGCTTTGGGGCTTTTGGAGACGCCAGCGGTGGTGAAGTCGGCAGCGCGGGGGGTGGGCAACCCTGTCTTGTATGTCGGCGCCACCACCGGGCGGGATGGGATCCGCGGGGCCAGCTTTGCCAGCGCCGAGCTGAAAGAAGATGCGCACCAAGACCGGCCAGCCGTGCAGGTGGGGGATCCCTTCCTCGGCAAATGTCTCATCGAGGCCTGTCTAGAGGCCTTTGCCATAGGAGCAGTGGTGGCCGCGCAGGACATGGGCGCTGCCGGGATCACCTGCTCCACCGCGGAGATGGCGGCCAAGGGAGGGGTGGGGATCCGCTTCGACCTCGACCGGGTGCCGGCCCGAGAAAGCGGCATGGAAGCTTGGGAATACCTCCTTTCGGAGTCCCAAGAGCGGATGCTGCTGGTGGTGCAGAAAGGCCGGGAAGCAGAGGTCATAGAGATCTTCCACCGCTGGGGCCTGCAGGCCAGCGTGGTTGGGGAAGTCATTGCCGAGCCGCTGGTGGAGATCTGGCACCAGGGATCCTGCGTGGTGCGAGTGCCGGCGCGGGCCTTGGCGGAGGATACCCCTGTATACGTCCGTCCCGTGTTGCCAGAGCCGCCGGAGTATGTGCAGGCAGCCTGGCAATGGGATCCCAGTACCCTTCCCCCCTGCGACCGGCAAGGGATCCACCTACCCCAGAAAACGCTGGCGTGGGAGCAGGTGCTGCTACAGCTTTTGGCAAGCCCCACCCTGGCCAGCAAAGCCTGGATCTATCGCCAGTACGACCACCAGGTGCAAAACAACACCGTCCTTTGGCCGGGACAGGGAGATGCGGCAGTCATCCGCATCCGCCCCCAGAAATTTGGCGTAGGCGAAGTGCCACCCCTGCAGGCTTCCCGCAAGGCGATTGCCGCCACCGTAGACGGCAATGGTCGCTGGGTGTACCTGGATCCCTATGAGGGGGCCAAAGCTGCTGTGGCCGAAGCCGCCCGCAACCTTTCCTGCGTGGGGGCGGATCCCTTGGCGGTAACCGACAACCTTAACTTCGGCAACCCGGAAAATCCGGTGGTGTACTGGCAGTTGACCCTGGCCTGTCGGGGGATTGGGGATGCCTGCCGCACCCTGGGCACGCCGGTAACCGGGGGGAACGTCTCCCTCTACAACGAGAAGGGATCCCAGGCCATCTACCCCACTCCTGTCATCGGCATGGTGGGTCTCATTCCGGACTTGAAATTCATCTGTGGCCAGGGGTGGCAGCAAGAAGGGGATCTCATCTACCTCTTGGGATCCCAGGCCGTCGCCAGCCTGGGGGGGAGTGAGTACTTGGCGGTCATTTACCAGAAAGTTACAGGCCGGCCCGCGCCCGTGGATCTGGAACTGGAAAGGCAGGTGCAAGCGGCCTGCCGCCACGGCATCCGGCAGGGGTGGGTGCGCTCTGCCCACGACTGCAGTGAGGGGGGACTAGCCGTGGCGCTGGCGGAAGCCTGCCTCAGCGGCGGACGAGGGGCCCAGATCTGGATCCCCTCTCCGTCTACCCGTTGGGATCTAGCTCTCTTTGGCGAGGGATCCAGCCGCATCCTCGTTTCCGTCGATCCAGCCCAGCGCTCCCCTTGGGAAGCCTACCTAGAGTCGCAGCTTCCCGGCCAGTGGCAGCTTCTAGGACAGGTGGGCGGGCCAGCGGATCCCTTGGTGGTGACTACTGCAGAAGGGGATCCCGTGTTGTCGGTCTCTTTGGCAGCTCTACAGGCCGCCTACTCCAGTGCCTTTGCCGACTAGCTGGTAGACTAGGCTGATTCGGACAAGTTGGCCTGGATCACCTCGCGGTAGTGGGACTTGGGCTTGACGCCCACCACCTGGGCCACCAGCTCCTTGTTTTTGAAAAACTGCACCGTTGGCGTACAGGTTACCCCGCCGGCCTCGGCAATCTCCGGCTCCTTCTCGATATCGATCTCCACCACGTGCAGCTTGTCGGCAAACTCTTCGATGACCTTGTTCAGGATGGGCTTGAGGGCATGGCAAGGGGTACAGGTGGGAGCCGTGTACTTGACCATCAGCAGGCGATTGCTCTCATGGTAAAGCCGCCGCAGGGCATAGCCCCCTTCATGGCAAGTTTGGTTGAAGTCGAGGTCCTCTTGCACCTCCTGCTCAAAACCGGCCTCCTCGACAGCAGAGTCTCCCGTAGGCTCTACCTCGATAGCAGAAGCAGGTTCCGGCTGGCTCGGCGGGACAACGGGATATTCCTGAGCTAGACCTCGCTCCGAGAGCCAGCGCTCTGCCAGCATGGCCGCCATACAGCCGGTGCCGGCAGCGGTGATGGCCTGACGAAACTCGTGATCTTGCACGTCCCCAGCGGCAAATACCCCCTCCACACTGGTGGCTACAGAACCAGGGCGGGTGACAATGTAGCCAGCTTCATCCAGCTCCAGCTGCCCCTTGAACAAGTCCGTGTTGGGTTTGTGGCCAATGGCGTAGAATACCCCCCCTACCGCCATCTCCTGCAGCTCGCCGGTCTGGTTGTTGCGCACCCTCACGCCCGTCAGGCGCTGGCCGTCGCCCAGAACCTCTACCGCCTCCGTGTGCCAGTGCACCGTAATCTTGGGGTGGTTGAGCACCCGGTCTTGCATGGCCTTGCTGGCCCGCATCTTGCCACTGCGCACCAGCATATGGACATGGGATCCAAACTTGGTCAGGTAGGTGGCCTCCTCACAGGCGGTATCGCCACCGCCAATCACCACCAGCTCCACTCCCCTGAACATGGGCATGGCCCCATCGCAGACAGCACAGGCCGACATGCCCCGGTTCCAGTAGATCTCCTCTCCAGGCAGGTGCAGGCGCTTGGCCGTAGCCCCGGTGGCAATGATGAGGCTGTGGGTGCGCACTTCCCGTTCGTCGGAGCGAACCACAAACGGCCGCTGGCTGAGGTCCACAGAGGTAACATCCTCGGGGTAAAGCTCTGCCCCCCACCGCTCTGCTTGAGCGCGCATGTTCTTCATCAGTTGGGGACCGCTGATGCCCTCGGGAAAGCCCGGAAAGTTTTCCACCTCGGTGGTGGTCATCAGTTGCCCACCCGGGATCCCGCCCACTTGAAACCCCTCGAACACGACCGGCTTCAGGTTGGCGCGCCCAGCGTAAATGGCTGCAGTCAACCCAGCAGGGCCCGAGCCAATAATGACCACATTCTCAACCCGACCTTGGTTTGTCATTGCTCTATCTCCCCTTCCGCAACGGGACTATCAAGTCAAACTCGTAATGACTACGCTTTAGCCTAACACGATTCCGCAGCCTCAAGGAGGCCAAGGCTTGTCAGTTTCATTTTCGTTCTCCCGCGGATTGCCGGTGAGCTGCTCTTTGACGAAGGGAAGGCTGGAACCAGGTCATCTTTGTATCAGAAGATACAAAAAGCTGGTGTCGGCCTTTCTAGGATGGGTGAGCGCTTTCGGCCTGTCTTAGTTTCAACCGCAACCCAAGTCAAGTTAGGAGAAAGGCATGGCATCCACCCCACAAGAAGTGCTCCAAATGATCCACGACAACAATATCCAGATGGTGGATCTCAAGTTTGTGGATCTCTTTGGCACCTGGCAGCATGTCTCCTTCCACTCTTCAATGTTGACGGAGCAAGTTTTTAGCGAAGGGCTGCCCTTTGATGGCTCCAGCATCCGAGGCTGGAAATCCATCAACGAGTCAGACATGTACATGGTGCCAGACCCCAAAACGGCCTGGATCGACCCCTTTTTCCAAGTGCCCACCCTCAGCCTCATCTGCAACATCATTGAACCCCGCACCGGCCAGCCCTACGGCCGTTGTCCTCGGAGCCTAGCCATGCGGGCTGTGGCTTACCTGCAATCGACAGGCATTGCCGATACGGCTTACTTTGGGCCCGAGGCGGAGTTTTTCATCTTTGAAGATGTACGGTTTGACCAAACTCAGAACGCCGGCTACTACTTCGTCGATTCCATTGAGGGCCGCTGGAACTCAGGCCGGGAGGAGAAAGGGGGCAACCTGGGCTACAAGCCGCGCTACAAAGAAGGCTATTTCCCTGTGCCGCCCACCGATGCCCACCAAGACCTCCGCACCGAGATGTTGCTAACCATGGCCAAGTTGGGGGTGCCCATCGAAAAGCACCACCACGAGGTGGCCACTGGCGGGCAAGGAGAGCTGGGCTACCGCTTTGCCGACCTGCTCACCTCTGCCGACTACATGATGATTTACAAGTACGTGATCCGGAACGTGGCTCGCAAGCACGGCAAGACGGTGACGTTCATGCCCAAGCCCCTCTTCAACGACAACGGCAGCGGCATGCACACGCACCAGTCTCTCTGGAAAGACGGCCAGCCCCTCTTCTACCAAGAAGGCAACTACGCGGATCTCAGCGAGATAGCTCTCTACTACATCGGCGGCCTCCTCAAGCATGCACCAGCCCTTCTGGCTTTCACCAACCCCACCACCAACTCCTACAAGCGCCTGGTGCCTGGGTTTGAGGCGCCGGTAAACTTGGCCTACTCGCAGGGCAACCGCTCCGCAGCCATTCGGATTCCGGTAACGGGCAAAAACCCCAAGGCCAAGCGGCTGGAGTTTCGCTGCCCAGATGCCACCTGCAACCCTTACCTTGCCTTCTCGGCTATGCTGATGGCTGGCTTGGACGGGATCAAGAACAAGATCCACCCCGGCGAGCCTCTCGACAAAGACATCTACGATCTGGAGCCGGAGGAGCTAGCCAAGATCCCCTCCACGCCCGGATCCCTGCTGGATGCTCTGGAAAGCCTGCAGAAGGATCACGACTTCTTGTTGGAGGGGGGCGTCTTCACTGAGGATCTCATCGAGACCTACATCGAGTACAAGATCGACAACGAGATCAACCCCATTAACCTGCGGCCTCACCCCTACGAGTTTGCGCTCTATTTCGACGCCTAATCGAGGTTTTCATCTAAAGCATTAGTTCTTGACTGATGCTTTTGAACAGGATCCCTTCTTGCCCGAGGGATCCCTTTTTTGTGCCTGCTATGGTACTCTGGATGGGGGTGCTGAGTTTACAAACTCAGGGGGGGTTTGGATGGGATCGCTTATTATTTGGGTCCTTATTCTCTTAGGCCTTCTGGCGCTTGTCGTCTATCTAGGTGACTATCTAGAGAAGAAGCGTCGGGAAGCTTTGGAGCAGGTGGCCAGGAGCCTGGGCATGTCGTTTTCAGCAGAGCTACCCGAAGGGATCCGCTCCCGCTTGCTTCAGGCTGGCTTTGAGCTATTCCAACGAAGCGGCGCTCGTTTCTACAACTCGATGTTCAAACGACTGAACGATGGAACCGAAATCGCCATCTTTGACTACAGCTGGAAGGCTTCCAGAAGAAGAAGAAGAGAGAGAGGGTATTACTCTTCTGTTTTCTGGGCCTATTGCGAAGACCTACGGCTACCTCATTTTCGGCTGCACCCAGAAGTTCCCTTGTTCCACGACGTTGCTAAAGCTTTTGGCATGCAGGATATCAATTTCGAGAACCATCCCGACTTTTCTCGCCGCTACCTTTTGCGCGGAGAAGATGAGGCTAAGATTCGCCTGCGCTTCCATCCTAGGTTTCTTAGCTTCTTGGAGCAGCATCCTCCTTGTTATGCGGAGGGATTCGGGCCGCAGCTTGTCATTTGGCGGGAT
>NZ_JANSHR010000002.1:0-43980 GCF_047461675.1 Synechococcus sp. R70.1 | reverse complement strand
GTGCTGGCGGCGCGGCGAGAAGGGCCCCTAGCCACCTTGGCCGAGAAAGCAGTAGCCCTCGGGGCTGCTTCTGGAGTAGGGATCCCCACGGATGTAACCGACTACGCCCAGGTCGAGGCGCTGGTGACCCAAACCCTGCAGAGGCACGGGCGGATCGATGTGCTAATCAACCTCGCCGGCGCCGGCATCCTCAAACCTGCCCCGCAAATTACCCCCGCTGACCTGGAGCAGATGCTGGCGGTCAACCTCAAGGGCAGCTTCTACACCAGCCAACTGGTGGCCAACGCCATGCGGGAGCAGAAGTCCGGCCATATTCTCAACTTCCCCGGCATTCTGGGTCGCCACCCCATGGCCATGGCCTCGGCTTATTGTGCTGCCAAATTTGGCGTGGTCGGCTTTACCAAGTGCATGGCCGATGAGCTAAAGCGCTTTGGGGTGCGCTTTACCCTGTTTTACTTTGGCGGCATCGACTCGCCCTTTTGGGATCCCATCAGCCTCAAGGTGCAAAGGGACAAAATGCTCAGCCCCGCCACGGCTGCCGAGGCCATTCGCTTTGTCCTCACCCTGCCGGCCAATGCCGTGCCCAATGAGGTAGTGCTGCAGCCAGAGAGCCATCAGTTCCTCTAAAGCTTGCCAAGAGCACCTCCAGGCTAGAGGTGGGATCCCTGCTGGCTAACTTGGCAAGGCCCCTCTTGGCTGGGGGGCTAGAGAGCTACTTGCGGCTATTTGGGCAGGGTGTTTGGCGCCACCACCCGCCTCCCGGAACGCCTTGCCAGCTCTGATCCTATCTAGGAGAGTTTGGATCCTGGGCTTCACCGACTAGCTCCCCAGCCCGTCCTTCCGGCAGCCTGCTGCTACAGCTCCTGCCGCGCTTCCAAGGCTCGGGCCAGGGTAACCTCGTCGGCATACTCCAACTCCGATCCCATGGGCAGGCCAAAAGCTAGACGAGTCATGCGCAGGTTGGGAGCAACCGGCTTCAGGTAATCTTTAACCACATGCATGGTGACCTCCCCCTCTACACTGGGGCTGAGGGCAAAAATGAGCTCCTGGGGCTTCTCCCGCGCCACCCGTGCCACCAGTTCGCGGATGCGCAACTGCTCAGCCCCGATCCCATTCATGGGCGAGATCAAGCCCCCCAATACGTGGTAGAGACCCTTAAACTCGCGCGTTCGCTCTACGGCGATGAGATCCCTGACATCGGCCACCACGCACCAGAGCAGGCGGTCCCGCTGGGGGGAGCGGCAGATCTCGCAGGGATCCTCTGCCGACCAGTTAAAGCAGATGGAGCAGTGCTTAACAGTTTGCTTGGCTTCCAGTAGGGCTTGGGCCAGGGCCTCGACCTCGTGGGCGGGCCTGTTGAGCAAGTGCAAGGCGAGCCGCTGAGCGGTTTTGGAGCCAATGCCGGGCAGGCGCTGTAGCTCCTCGATTAGGCGAGCCAAAGGGCGAGTGTACACAGGATTAGCCCAGCCCCGGCAGGCTGATATTTGCCGTCAGTTCCTCCATGCGTTTGCGCATCGTCTCAGCCGACTGGGTGTAGGCATTTACCATTGCCGTCAGCAGCAAGTCCTCCACCACATCCACTGGCTCCTGGAGGACTTGGGGATCTATGGACACCTTAAGGGGCTCCTGGTTGCCGTTGACCGTCACCTTCACCAAGCCATTGCCGGCTTCGCCAACAATTTCCATTTCTTCTAGCTCTTTTTGCAGCTTTTGGGCGCCGTCGCGCACCTCTTGAGCTTTTTTGAGGGCTTCCTGAATCTTGCCAAAGGGTCCAAAGCCTCGCGTCATGGGATCCTCGTAGTTGAGAGACTCTGCTGTTCTACTCTACTCCTTTCCTTCCGTTGGTAAAAGTACCTGCCCTTCCAGATTGGATCGGGCTTCTTTGTTGGGCTGCCATCTTCGGCTATCGTTGCAACGAGTGCAGTGGAAAAACTTGGATCCCTGCTGTGTTGTTACTGGAGTGTTCCCCCTTAAACCTTTCCCCGGCTGAGGCGCGGGAGAAATTGCTCTATTTGCTGGCACAGCTGGCCTACCGCGAGGGATCCTTTACCCTCACGTCCGGGCGGCAGAGCTCCTACTACATCAACTGCAAGCCGGTCACCCTCCACCCCCAGGGGGCCTACCTGGCTGGATCCCTGCTTCATCGGCTATTGCCTCCTGAAACAGCGGCGGTTGCTGGGATGACGCTGGGGGCAGATCCCCTGGTGACGGCAGTGAGCTTGGCTTCTCTTTATGCCCAGCCGGCTAACCTAGCAGCCCTGATTGTCCGCAAAGAGCCCAAGGCTCATGGCACCCAGGCCTGGATCGAGGGGCCAGAACTGCCAGCCGAGAGTCGAGTGTGGATCTTGGAGGATGTCGTCACTACGGGTGGCTCTGCCCTCAAGGTTGTAGAGCGGGTACGCGCGGCAGGCTATCGGGCAGAAGGAATCCTCGCCTTAGTCGACCGGCAGGAAGGGGCAGAAGCTCGCTTTTGCCAGATGGGGATTCCCTTTCGCCGCCTGTTTACTCTCGAAGAGGTGCGGGCTTGCCACCGGGCTGTCGGTCAAGGCTTGAGGAGCTAGCTTGGGCGTGCGGGGACTTTCCATCAAGCTGCAAAAGTGACAGCATAGGCGGTGGAATACTTTTGGGCAAAAAGGCACAGCCATGCGCAGGGGCAGACTCAGTGGGATCCTCTTGCACCCCACTTCGCTGCCGGGATCCTTTGGCATTGGCGACCTGGGGCCGGCTGCTTATCGGTTTGTGGATTTTCTGGTAGAAAGCGGCCAGCGCCTCTGGCAGGTGCTGCCTCTGGGGCCCACTGGCTGGGGCAACTCCCCTTACATGAGCTTTTCTGCCATTGCCGGCAACCCGCTGCTGATTAGCCCGGAGCTACTGGTCGAAGCTGGCTGGCTGGAGGCCAACGCCTGGGAGGAGCTGCCCCAGTGGCCGGCCATCCAGGCGGGGGATGCTGAGCGGGTGGACTACGGGATTGTCATCCCCTTCAAGCTGGGTCTTTTGCAGCGGGCCTGGGCCACCTTCAAGGAAAAGGCTAGCGCTGCTGACTGGGAAGCCTTTCACGCCTACTGTGCCGAGGAGGCGGATTGGCTACCGGACTACGCTCTCTTCATGGCTCTCAAAGAGGTGTATGGCGAGCAAGAGTGGACTCAGTGGCCTCCAGCCCTAGCCCAGCGGGATCCCCTTGCTCTCCAGGAGGCCCGCGACCGCTACGCCGACGCAGTCACCCGCCAGATGTTTTGGCAGTATCTGTTTGCCCAGCAGTGGGGATCCCTAAGGGAGTATGCCCACCAGCATCAAGTGCAGCTCATTGGCGATGTACCCATCTATGTTGCCGCCGACAGTGCTGACGTGTGGGCCAACCGGGAGCTGTTTCAGCTCGATGAAGAGGGGCGGCCCCTATGGGTAGCCGGCGTCCCCCCCGATTACTTCAGCCCCACTGGGCAACGCTGGGGCAACCCCCTCTACAACTGGGAGGTGCTTAAGGCTCGCGGCTACGACTGGTGGATCCGGCGCATCCAGGCCATCCTCAAGCAGGTGGACTATGTGCGCATTGACCACTTCCGCGGCTTCGAGAGCTACTGGGCTATTCCCAGCAAGGCAGAAACGGCGGTGGAAGGCGAGTGGCAAAAGGGACCGGGAGCGGATTTCTTTCAGGCGTTGGCCGACAAGCTGGGGGAAATTCCAATCATTGCCGAAGATCTAGGAGGAGAGATTACGCCAGAGGTGGTGCAACTGCGGGATCAATTCAGCCTGCCCGGCATGAAGGTCCTGCTATTTGCCTTTGGCGCCGGCCCCGACAACCCCCACCTGCCCCACAGCTACGAGCGCAATTTCGTCGTCTACACGGGCACCCACGACAACAACACCATAGTGGGTTGGTTTGAGGATCCGGATCGCCCGGAGTGGGAGAAGCAGAACCTGCTGCGCTACCTGGGCTGCCAGGGATCCGCTGGCATCCACTGGGATCTCATCCGCCTAGCCCTTGCTTCCGTGGCCGATTTGGCCATTATTCCCCTCCAGGACGTAATGGGCTTGGGGGCAGAGGCGCGCATGAACTTTCCCGGCAGAGCCGAAAACAACTGGGCCTGGCGCTACCGCGAGGAGATGCTGCGCCCAGAGCTGGCCCAGCGGCTGGCCGAGATGAGCGTGACCTATGGACGCATCTCTCCCCATGATCTAGAACAACGGCGGGCGGCCCTGGCCCAGGAACGGGCGGCTGCAGCAGCCCCAAGAAGTCATTCCCAGGCAGGTTCTACTCAAGCGCTTGCGCCTTAGCCAGGAACTCAGCCACTGTCAGGGATCCCAGGTCTTTTCCGTGGCGCTGCCGCACGCTTACCGTGCCGGTTGCCTGTTCTTGTTCTCCCACGATAAGCATGAAGGGGATCTTGGCCTTCTCGGCATTGCGGATCTTTTTGGGCAGGCGCTCGCTGTCGGCATCGATGTGGACGCGGATCCCCTGTTCCCGCAGCTGATCCCGCACCTGGAGGGCGTAGCCCAGGTATTGGTCGGAAACGGGCAAAATGCGCACCTGTTCCGGCGCAAGCCAAAAGGGAAAATCCCCCGCATACTCTTCAATGAGGATCCCGATGAGCCGCTCCAGCGAGCCAAAGGGAGCGCGGTGGATCATTACCGGCCGCTGCCGGGATCCGTCTTCAGCTATGTAGTACAAATCAAAGCGCTGCGGGTTTTGGTAGTCTACTTGCACCGTGCCCAACTGCCACTCCCGATCCAGCGCGTCGCGGAAGATAAAGTCCAGCTTCGGCCCGTAGAAAGCTGCCTCTCCGATCCCTTCAAAATAGGGCATCGACAACTTCTCCACGGCACGGCGAATGGCATTTTCAGCCATGTCCCATTCTTCCGGCGATCCCAGATACTTGTCAGACTTGGGATCGCGAAAGCTAAGGCGGGCACGGAAATTCTTGAGTTTGAGCTTGTCGAAGACTACCAGAATTAGATCCACAACATTGAGAAACTCCTCCTCCAACTGATCGGGCCGGACAAAGAGATGGGCGTCGTCCACCGTAAAGCCGCGAACGCGGGTCAGGCCCCCCAGTTCCCCCGACTGTTCGTAGCGATAGACGGTGCCGAATTCGGCATAGCGCAGCGGCAAGTCGCGGTAGGATCGCAGCTCCGATTTGTAGATCTGGATGTGAAAAGGACAGTTCATCGGCTTCATGACAAAGCCTTGCTCTGCCGCCCGCGCTTCCTCGCTTTCTGCCATCAGGGGAAACATGTCTTCCCGATACTTTTGCCAGTGGCCGGAGATCTTGAACAAATCCACGCGGGCAATGTGGGGGGTGACCACTGGCAAGTAGCCCCGCTTGAGCTGCTCTTGCTTGAGAAAATCCTCCAGCACCCAGCGCAGAAGGGTTCCCTTGGGAGTCCAAAGGGGCAAGCCCGGTCCCACCTCGTCGGAAAAGATAAATAGCCCCAGCTCCCTGCCCAGCTTGCGGTGATCCCGCTGCTTGGCCTCTTCCAGCCGCCGCTTGTATTCCTTTAGCTCCTCCGGCGTCTCCCAGGCCGTGCCGTAGATGCGCTGTAGCTGAGGCTTGGTTGCGTCTCCCCGCCAGTAGGCGCCGGCCACGCTGAGCAGGTCAAAAGCCTTGGGGTTGAGCTCGTTGGTGTTTTCCACATGGGGGCCAGCACAGAGATCCCACCACTCGTCCCCCAGGTGGTAGATGGTGATGGGCTCGCCTTCGGGGATGCTCTCAAGGATCTCCAATTTGTAAGGTTCGCCAAGAGCCTCGATGCGGCGTCTAGCTTCTTCTCGAGTCACTTCCTCGCGGATCACCGGCAAGCCTTTTTTGATAATGGCCTGCATCTCCTTTTTGATGCGCTCCAGATCTTCCGGCGTGAAGGGCTCGGGGTGGTCGAAATCGTAGTAGAAGCCGTAGTCGGTTGTCGGGCCGATGGCTACCTTCGCCTTGGGAAACAGCCTCTGCACCGCCATAGCCATCACATGGGAGGTGGTATGGCGAATGCGCTCCAGCTTGGGAGACTCCTGAGTGCGCAGCAGCTTGAGAGGACTACTGGCCTGTTGAGGCGATTCGGCTGGTCGAGACATCGGAACCCGCGGTAACAACTTCGTACTTAATCTTAGGCTGAGGCAAGGGCAGCCCCAAGGAGGACAACCAACAGCCGGGTGGCTGAGATGCCCCTAAAGCCAGCGGTTGACCAAGAAAAAGGGGCAAAAGCGCACAGTATTCTAGAAGGTGTTGCCACCCCTGCATTGGCTTCATGAGCCTCTCGCCCGCCAACCTCGCTACACGCTCTGCCGCCTCTGAACTGAAGCCGCTCTCCATTGCAGACGCGGGAGCTGCCCCCGTCATCGCCGCCATCGATGTGGGCAGCAACTCTCTGCACATGGTGGTGGTGCGCATCAACCCCCACATCCCCAGCTTCACCATCATCTCCCGCGAAAAAGCCACCGTCCGCCTGGGGGAGTTTTGCAGCCAGACAGGTGCCCTTACGCCTGTTGCCATGGAACGGGCGCGGACGGCTCTGGAGCGGTTTTGCCGCATTGCCGAAAGCTTTCAGGTGCAGGATATTGTTGCGGTGGCCACCAGTGCCGTGCGCGAAGCCCCCAATGGGCTGGAGTTTTTGAAGCGGATTGAGCGGGAGCTGGGCCTGCGGGTGGAGCTCATCTCAGGGCAGGAGGAAGCCCGCCGCATCTACCTGGGCGTGCTCTCGGCCATGGAGTTCCACAACCGGCTGCACGCGGTGGTGGATATCGGTGGCGGCTCCACTGAGCTGATTTTGGGCAACGGCCAAGAGCCGGAGTTTCTGCGCAGCATCAAGGTGGGAGCGGTGCGCCTGACCCAAGCTTTCCTGCACCACGACCCGCCTACGGCTGGTGAGCTGCAGGCGCTGCGGCAGCATATTCGCGGCATGTTGGAAGCTCCCATCGAGCAGATGCGGCGCATTGTCGAGTCGTCCCCCCAGGCGGGATCCCTGGCCTTGGTGGGCACCTCCGGCACCGTGGAGTGCCTGGCCCAGTTGGATGCCCGCCGCCGCCTGGGCGATCCCCCCACTCGCCTGCACGGGTACAGGTTTAGCCTGGAAGCCCTGCGCGGCTACATCAAGGAGCTGCGCTCCCTCACCGTGGCCGAGCGGCAAAAGCTACCTGGCCTAGGGGAAAGGCGGGGAGAGATTATCCTAGCTGGGGCGGTCATTTTGGAGGAAGTGATGACCCTGCTGGGGGTGGAGCAGATCCAGTTTTGCGAGCGGGCCTTGCGGGAAGGGCTGATCGTGGATTGGATGATCAGCCAAGGGTTAATTGAAGATCGGCTGCGCTACCACAGCTCGGTGCGGCGGCGTAGCGTCCTCAAGTTGGCAGAAAAATACCAAGTCGAGATCCCCTATGCCGAGCGGGTGGCAGAATTTGCCCTCAGCCTTTTCGATCAAACCCGTGGCATCTTGCACGGCTGGGGATCCCGGGAGCGAGCTCTCCTCTGGGCGGCGGCCATGCTGCACAACTGCGGCCACTTCATCAGCCATGCCGCCCACCATAAACACTCCTACTACCTCATCCGCCACGGGGAACTCTTGGGCTTCAACGAGGAAGAGGTGGAGGTGATTGCCAACCTAGCCCGCTACCATCGCAAGTCGCCCCCCAAGAAGAAGCACGAGAACTTCCAGCGCCTCACCAACGAGCGGGATCGCCAAGTGGTACTGGAACTTAGCCCCTTGCTGCGCATAGCCTGTGCTCTTGATCGCCGCCGCCTGCAGGCCATCCAAGCGGTGCACTGCCGTTTCCAGCTTTTGGGAGAGGGCCCCCGCCGTATGGAGCTAATTTTGGATCCCAAGCATCCCAACGACGACTGCGCCCTAGAGCTGTGGAGCTTGAACGAGAAGAAAAAGGTCTTCGAGCAACAGTTCAAGCTGCAGGTAATTCCCAAACTGTCCACCCAGATCCAGCCCAGCGCCGATCCCTTTGAGGTAGCCGTCTAGCCAGGGAGTACATTCTGCACAAGTAGACTCAAGACTTGGCTCTACTCAGACTGTTGGAATTGGCGACAGTTGGAGGGTCTGCTGATTACGGCAAAAATTTGTGGGTGTGGATTTCACTTCCATGGCGGCTGGGTGGGATCTATCTGGGCTCGGCTCCACTAAGTGCTCGTCTCTATCGGCCCAGAGTGCTTGAAAGAATCCCTGCTTTTGAGGGGGCTGACTTACTCTCACGAGGCAGCATGGGGCTGTTGAGGCCAAGCTAACGTCTAGCCAGGAGGCAGTACGGTGGCGGAAAACTTCAATACTGTTTCGGGCGGACAAGGGCCTGGCGGATTGGATCGAGCCTTGGGTAACCTGGTGGCTATTCGACAAGCCCTGGCCAGTCCGGATCCCCAGGTCCGCATCGAGGCCCTTAAAGAGGCTCTCCACCATGGAGAAGAAGGGGCGCAGCTTCTCATCAAAGCCCTGCACGAAGATGGGGATTGGGAAGTGAAGTTTGCTGCTTGGGAGACACTCCTGAAATCGCTTGATCCCCGGCACGTGCAGGTGGCAAAGGAGTACCAGCTCCTCCGCCTACGCCAGGTTGGAGATGTTCGAGCACGGTACGATGCTGGCGAGCGCGACTTCCGCTGGGCTGACTTGAGGGGGGCCGACCTAGGCGGAGCCAACCTGGGCAGTGCCAACCTAGGCGGGGCTATCCTAGCCAAGGCCAATCTGAGAGGGGCCCTGCTGACTGGAGCCAATCTAAGCTGGGCTGACCTGACTGGGGCTAACCTGAGCGGGGCCGAACTGGTGGGTACTCAGCTCAGAGGGGCCAACCTAACAGGTGCCAAGCTTGACTTTGGATGGGAACGGCTCAAAGATTTGACGGGCACGATTCTTCCCGATGGGACATACCATCCTTGTAGCCCCAAGGTCTATGGGGTGTTGGTTGAAAAAGCGGCAAAGGCGTACTAGATCTCCCTGCGTCAGGAATCATGCTGTTTTTAGTTGGCCCCTCCCACACGGGCCAGCCCTAGAGAGATCGCATGGTCAAGGAGCAATGGTAATGGGCGAGGGGCTGGTTTGGATGGCCCTTTGCCCGCCCCGCTCCAAGATTACCTCGATGATGCCGTTGTTAACTGGCTGCATGTTGGAGGGCAGTTGCTGCTGAGTTTCATAGAGGCCCGGTGCCACCTCCCGCATCTCTACCTCGGGAGTTACCCCGACAATACGAAAAGCGGCCCGCCCTCCGGGATCCCCTTGCATTGTTACTCTGAGGATCTCGCCCCTGCGCAGGTTGGTGCTGTTGGTGGTAACGCTGAAAATCCGAGGCGGCCCGGCGACCACAGGCCCAGAAGCCGGCTGAATGGTGGGGCGGGTTCCTTTGGATCCATCGATTGAGAAAGGAAAGATCTCCCGGTACTCCTGGCTGAGGCCGTCTTTGGTAAGCACAACCCGCAAGGTGGGATTGGTGGCCTGGTGGGTGGGAGCCACCACGTAGGTGCCCTCGTAGTGGTGAGGCCGCACCTCCCGCATTGGCTGGTTTAGGGCCAGGTTGCCCAGGTCAAATTGGGCAACTCCTCCTGAGTCCCCCCAGATGGCGATGGTGAGGATATCTCCTTCCACTAGGTCGCGCTGGGGATGCAGGCGAATGGCCGTGATGCGAGGGCCGTGGCTGGCGGCCAGGGGGGTAGGAGGGGCAGGGGCCGGCTGGGGCAGAGGGGTTGAAGAAGGGAACAGTGGCTCTACTCGTGGGGGAGCGACCTTGCCCAAGGCCAACTGGGGGAGCCGCCGCTGAACACGGGTCTCCAGCCCGTTGAGGCTAAGTTGAATGCGGATGTCGGGGCTAAGGGCGCTATCTTGGGGGCCAAGGGTGTAAACGGCGCGGTAGTAGCCAGGCTGCACCTCCTCCATGGGCAAGCCCCGCACCAGGTCGCCGATATCCACGCTGGCCTTGCCGTTGGGGGTGCCCTGGGCCTCGACCGTCAGGGTTTGCCCTGGCAGCACCACTCCCGCTTCAGGAATGACTCGTGTTTGCAAGATTTCAGGCTGAACGCTTTTGGCCACTGGCGCCGGGGAAGGACGCAGTTGGGCTACTGGAGGCGGCAGAGGCGGCAGCTTTCCGCGATGTACCAGCGCCTGGTGCAGCAGCACTGCTCCTTCACCACGGCTGAGGATCCGGTTGGGCCGCAGCTTGGCGGGATCCGGCACATTCACCAATAGGCCCGCTTCCCCTGCCATAGCCACAAGAGCTCGCCCCACCTCTGGCACCTCAGCAGCATCGGTGTACAGAGCCATCCAGCGCTCGATGTCAGCCTGGCTGGGAGCAGGCAATCGCAAGGCCCGCACCAGG
Organism: Synechococcus sp. R70.1; assembly: GCF_047461675.1. Taxonomy (NCBI): domain Bacteria; kingdom Bacillati; phylum Cyanobacteriota; class Cyanophyceae; order Synechococcales; family Synechococcaceae; genus Synechococcus; species Synechococcus sp. R70.1. The sequence goes on along the minus strand of NZ_JANSHR010000002.1, from coordinate 33,698 downwards.
ATGGCTAGAGCTTCTAGGCGGGTGAGATCCCCTTGGGGGCGGAACTCGTTGCCTTCGTAAAGACGCATGGCCCCTGCCTGTAGCACCGCCTGCGCCGTCCAATAGTCAGGGGTATTGGGCTCAAGGTCGCGAATCTCTTGCACCTGCTTGGGGTTGGGCACGTAGCCGAAAAATTCGGTTAACCACCGGGCCAATTCCAGGCGGGTGAGAGGGGCTGACAGTGGCTCCCGGGTCAGCACCAGGTCTGTTTGGCGCTCCAGCGCTGCCACGTAGGCTTCAGTCCAGGCCAGCGAGGCTTGCTGTTGCACACCTTGGGACCAGGTGGGTAGGCTAGCACTCGACCAGGCGAGCACCCAACCTAGGCCTAGCGCCAGGGGCCACGAGCACCGCATGGCTGCCGCTCCCGTTTAATTTGGATTCCCTCAGGGAAAGCTTAGCCCAAACTTCCACCCTCTCTCCCCGCCTTCGCTAGCAGTTGCGGGTGCGCTCTTTGGCGGTGGCTCCCCAAGAATTTACGCTCGTTTTCGCCTAGAATGACAAAGCCATCCGCCATGCAGGGGCAGAGGGCGGACAGACTTGAGGCTAGCTGCCTTGGCCAACAGGACTAAGAAGCGTCCGCGGGAGGGATCCATGCCGCACACCATTGTTACTGACGTTTGCGAAGGCGTTGCCGACTGCGTGGAGGCTTGCCCGGTTGCCTGTATTCACCCTGGGAACGGCAAAAATGCCAAAGGCACCGACTACTTCTGGATCGACTTTGCTGCTTGCATTGACTGTGGCATCTGTCTCCAGGTTTGCCCCGTAGAGGGCGCTATCCTCCCCGAGGAAAGACCAGAGCTGCAACGAGTACCCAGCTAACCTCTAGCCCAGAGAGGCCAAGGCCAAGAGGCCACTGGTCAACCAGTTCAGGGAAAGGATCCCTCCCAGAAAGGCCATCGGGATCAGGCCTACCAGACGCCACCACTCTAGATCCAGGGCCACCGCCGCCGCCCGCACCTGCCAAACCCCAAACCACACCAGGGCCACCAAGCCCAACAGGGATCCGGCAACCCCGCCCAAAGCTTGGGCAGGCCCCAGCAGAAGCCAGGGCAGGCCGGCAAAACCCGTCAGGCAAAGCAGGGCCGCAAAGGAGGGGGCAGCCCGCCCAAAACAAAAGGCCAGGCCCTGCAACAAAGCTGCCAAGCTCACCCAGCCCAGGAATCCCGCCAGGACTGCCAGTACTAGGCTCGGCAGGTTGAACCCGAAGCGGCGAATGGCCTCGAGGAGGTTAAGCAGCGCTACCACCCCAAACGCCTGCCAGAGGACAGGCTGTTGCCGCAGCAAGCGAAAGGTACGTTCTGGCAGGAACCAGGCGCCGTAGATGTTGTCCAACAGAGAACCCAGCATGGCTAGAAGGACGTTTCAATAGGGACATTCCAAAACGGATGCACGCAGAGATTCTCCCCTTTACGGGAGCTACCTAACCCGCATGCCCCTACCGTACCCCAAAAAGCCACAGAGCAAGGGATCCGAAGAGGGACTTCTTGCTAGGCCCTTGACAGATCCCGCAGGGGAATGGGGTAAGATTGCCAAAGGATACTGAGGCGTTGGTGACTGCCGTTATGTTTTTGCGATCGATACCCTTTGGCAATTAGGACGGGTGTGGATGTGAGAGTAGTAAGCCAAACTTGGTTTGGAAACTATCAAAATCATCCCCGATGTCCTATCGTGGATTTTCCAGGTCGAAAACAACGGTAAAACGGCGCAAACAGTATCCCTAAGGAGGCCCTCAGGAGAGGGCTTTCTTGCTGTTTTGGAGTCTTTACTACCTGCGGCACCAATACAAAAGCACAAGAGCGCTAAGGGGACGGGTAGAGGCCAAAAGACCTGCAAGGAGCAGCAACCAGGGGTTCCCAGCAGAGCTAGCCAACAGCAAGCCTATGAGCAAAGCCGCTCCTCCCCCTTCTGCCCCTGCTGCTAAGAGCCAGGCCCAGGCAACTTTCCCCTGTCGAGCCAGTAGGATCCCTTGCAGCCCACCGACGCCAAGACCCACCAGCAAGCCGCGTAGGGGGCTAGCCATCGCTGGGAGGATCCTCTGGATCCAGGGATCGTTCGGATCCAAGACAGGGATCACCCCCTCCACCTGAGGAGCTAGGAGATCTGCCGCCAGCCAACCCACAGCTGTAGCCAGCAGCGTAGCTGCCACCCACCACCAAGAGACCTGCCGCCGCAGCACTGCCCACTGCAGTAGCCCCGTCATCAGGCCAAGACCAGCCCCAACCACCGCCCCCTGGAGGGATCCGAAAGGAACCAGCAGCGGAGCCAAAGCCGCCAACCCTAGGTAGCCGCCGCCAGCTGCTGCCCCATTGGCCAAAAGCCAAGCCCAGGCCAACCTTCTGCCCCGCCGAGGTGTAGCTGTAGGAAACAGGGTAGGTCTGTGGTCAGAACCCACCTGCTGCTCGACCTCGCGTAGCCCCTGTTCTGCAAAGGGATTGCCCGGTTCCAGCCGCAGCACCCCTTGGTAGTCCATCTGGGCAAGACCCCAATGGCCTTGCCGTTGGTGAGCCAGGCCGCGGTAGAGATAGTAGCGGGCGTCGTTGGGAGTTTTCTGGATCAGCTCGCTGAGGAGGCGGACGGCCTTCTTGTACTCGCCTGCCTCGATCCAATGCACGGCTTGCTGCAGCTTTTTCTCATCTGCCTCCGAGCTGGAGGGAGCCTGTGGAGTCCCTTGCCCGCCAAAGCCCGCGGGGATACGCCGGGGAGGGGTCTCCTCTTGCCGCGGAGAATACACAGCCTGGAGCTCTTGAGCCAGCTCTTCCATAGTGGCGGGGCGAAGGGCAGGGTCTTTCTCCAAACAACGCAGCACCACCTTTTCCAGCGCCTCGGGGATAGGGTGAGGCAGGGGATGGTCTCGCAGGGGACGGGGCTGCTGAAAGTTATGGACGTGGTACCAGCCCTGCAAGGTATCGGTGTCGGGCTCGAAGGGAAGCTTGCCAGTGAGTAACTCGTACAGCACCACCCCCAGGGAGTAGATGTCGGAGCGGGCATCTAGTTTTTCTCCTCGCATTTGCTCCGGGGAGGCGTAGACCATCGTGCCCAGAAAATAGCCCGTCTGCGTCAAGCGGCGAGAGGCTTCTCCCATGAGCTTGGAAATGCCGAAGTCGAGGATTTTGACCCGCTCCTTGCCGTCAGGACCCTTTTGCACGAAGATATTGCTCGGCTTGATGTCGCGGTGGATAACGCCGCGAATGGAGTGTTTGCCTAGATCCATGTGGAAGTTGTGGGCATGGTGCAAGGCTGAGCAAATTTGCAAGGCCAAGTTCACCACCCGCTCAGGAGGCAGAGGGCCCTCTTGCGCCAGCACGGAGTCCAAACCTTGGCCCGTGTAGGGCTTGGCGTTTAGGTACTCCATCACCAGGTAGGGCTGGTTTTGGTACAGGCCGTAGGAGCGTACCTGCACAATGTTGGGGTGCTCCCCCAGCAAAGCACTTACCCTTGCCTCGTCCAGGAAACGCTGCTGCAGTTGCTGGTAGTACTCCGGCCCCATGTCCGGCGGCGGCGGGCGCAGCAACTTGACAGCTACCACCTCGTTGCCAAGCTGGGTATCCACTGCCTCGAACACCTGGCCATACCCCCCCTCACTGATGGGTCGGATCAGCCGGTAGCGGTTGCCAATCAGTTGTCCAATCAGTTGCGGGTTCATGGAGGAGGAAGGCCGGCTGTGGCAGACCTGTCAGCGATTCTAGTCGGCTTGGAGCTGAAGGCGGTCGGGGAAGAGAGGATCTGGCTGCTCCTGGGCTACTTAGGCTGCCGCTAGGATTAGAGCATGGAGCTTTCCTCCTTTTGGCGCGAGGTCACCGAGTTTGCCCTCCAGCTGACAGCCCGGGTGGGCTCTCAGCTTCTAGCCGACTTTGGCCAGGCACGCTCCATGGAGAAGGCGGATGGCAGCTTAGTAACCTCTTCCGACAAGTGGGCTGATCGAGCCTTTCAGGAGGCAATTGCCGCTGCTTATCCGGATCACGGCTACTTGAGCGAGGAGTCGAACCACATCTTCCCCGAGACAGAGTGGTGCTGGGTGGTGGATCCCCTCGATGGCACCACCAATTTTGCCCACGGGATCCCCATCTGGGGCAGCTCGCTGGCGTTGCTGCACTGGGGCCTGCCTGTGTTTGGCTGTGTCCATTTGCCACCTATCCGCCAGACTTTTTACGGCTATTGGCCCCAGTTTCCCGGGGATGCCCCAGCAGGGGCTTTCCTCACCCGCCACGACCGGCATCCTGCTTGTCCTCAACCCATCCGCCCCAGCACCGCTCCACCCGGCCCCAACCAACTGTTTAATTTTTGCTCCCGCAGCGGCCATTGGATTAGCCCAGAATTTCCCTGCAAGGCGCGCATGCTAGGGGGAGCTGCCTACAACTTGCTCTTGGTGGCTAGCGGCAGCCTTTTGGGCGCGGTGGAGCGCTCGCCTAAGATCTGGGATGTGGCGGCAGTGTGGGCTATTGCTAAAGGAGCTGGCGCAGTGTGGGAGCCTTTGGGCCCGGCTGACCCGGATCCCGGCCAGCCTTTGAGGGTGGGCAAGGACTATGGCCAGCTGACCTACCCGACGCTCTTGGTGGCTCAGGCAAAGTGGGTGCCGCTGTTTCGCGCCTTTATTTCCCTGTAAGCGGCATAAACTGCTTGCACGTTATACCAGTTGAGAAAGAAAATCCGACACAGCTCTAGGGCCAGTTGGGATTGTCCCTTCTGGATTAGCCAGCGCAGCAGCGGTTCCAGTCGCTTTTCGTTCAACCAGCCCCCCAGCGACAGCAGGCCCCAAAGGATTTGGTGCAGGGGCGTTAGCTGGATCATGAAACGCACCGCCCAGGTGGGGTGTTTTTGGTAGAAAAGGATGCCCATGCGGCCCCGCTGCCGCTCCCGCTCAATGAGCGCTGGAAGTTGCTGCAGCTCAAAGGGGGGGTGCCAGTGGTAGCCAGTGGCCTGGGGGCACTTGACCAGGCGCAAGCCCAGGCGCTTGAGCCTCACCCCCAGCTCCAGGTCTTCCCAGCCATAGAGGTGAAACCGCTCGTCGAAGGGGCCGGCAGGGGTTTCGCAGACCTGCTCTAGCCAGTGGCGAGCGATAGCCACATTGCCGGTGGCAAAAAAAGCGGCCGAAAAGTCGGTGAGCTTGAAAGGCTCGGAGCGGGGATCCTGGAAGTTGCAGGTGTTGATGACCCGCCCGTAGGTGAAGACCTTGGCTTCGTGGGGCGAGTTGGGATTGCCGGTAACCCCATGCCGCCGCAGCATCTGGGCATGGGCGGCCAGGAAGTGCTCCACCACCACTAGGTCGCTATCGATGAAGACGATGATGGATCCCTGGGCGTGGCGAAACCCCAGGTTGCGAGCTGCAGCAGGGCCGCGGTGCTCTTGGCACAAGAGTTTCAGCGACGGCAAGGCCGGCAGCTGGCTCTGCAGCCATTCCACCGTCCCGTCGGTGGAGCCGTCGTCTACCACCACCACCTCGTAGCCGTCGTAGGGGCCGGGCTGCTGTTGCGCCAAGGCTCGCAGACACTGCTGCAAGATGGGAAGGCGGTTGTAGGTGGGAATGATGACGCTGATGTACACCGAGGATCCCTAGCGCTGCAGCCAATGTTAGCGTTTCGGAGGCTTTTTGACGGCCAGCCCAGCTATGGTTGTTCAAAAGAAGAGGGCAAAGCATTTCCTGGGGCTGCGGCAACTTGGACGCCGAACCTGGAGCCTGCGCCTGCTTGGATTCCTCATGGCTGTGCTGCTACTGCTCCTCAAAGCGTGCGGGGGAAGAGGGGGTTTCTCTTCCTTAGAAGCCCTTCCCCCTCCAACTCTGCCTTCGCCAATGGCTGCTCCTGTTTCCCAGTTCACCATTGACGTTCGTTTCCCCGACAGCAGCCTCACTCCCAGCCAACAAGCCATTGTCCGCAGCGCGGCCTTGAGGTGGCAGGAGATCATCATCGAGGATCAGCCGGATCTGCCGCCTACCACCATCCGGGCCGACGAGTGCGCTGCGGGGTTCCCCAGCACCCCCCTTGATTTCCCCATCGACGATCTGCTGGTAGAGGTGCGGGCGAGAAACCTGGGCAACGAGCGGATTTTAGGGGGAGCCGCTCCCTGTTTTGTGCGGGCCTCCAATGGCCTGCCTTTCTACTCCGTTGTTGTGTTCAACAGCCAAAACCTCTCGGCTTTGGAAGAGCGGGGGGATCTGCCCATCACCGCCCTGCATGAGCTGGGCCATGCCCTTGGCTTTTTGCCCAGTGTCTGGAATCCCAAGGGGCTGACAGTGGGCTTGGCGGGGCGGGATCAGCCGACGCCGCCGGGCTATGACCCCCGCTTTGTCGGCCCGCGGGCAGTTGAGGCTTTCTCCACGCTAGGAGGCAATGCCCCTTCTGTGCCGCTGGAGAACCAATTTGGGGTGGGATCCCGCGATTCCCACTGGCGGGAGAGTGTCTTGGGCCGCGAGCTGATGACCAGCCGTCTCGACCGGGGCGTGCCCAATCCCTTGAGCATCCTCACGGTGGGAGCCATGGCGGATATCGGCTATAGAGTGAACCCAGCAGCAGCCGATAGCTTTGAGCTGGGGCGCAGCCGGGTCATCTTGGAACCCCTGGAGCTGCAGGAGCTGGAGCTGGCCCTACCTCTGCGGCGCTTTGACGCCACTGGCAGAGAGGTGGGGGATCCCTGAGCCTAAGAATGTTTACCCATAGCCAAGGTGCTCGACCTCAACAATAATGAGTGTTGGGTTGCATAACTTTCGCAATTGGCTATGGGCATTCTCAAAAAGCTGTTCGGTGGTCTTTTTTCCTTCTTTGGCATCCTCTTCGGCGGCCTGGTGGATTTTATTACCGGGCCTTTTCGCCCGGCCTCAACCCAGCCGGCAGCTTCCTCCAAGCCTGCCCCAACGGCTGCGCCTGCTAAGCCTAAGGTGGTGGTCGAGAAGCCGTTTGTGCCCAACGAGATCCCGGCTCCGCGTCCCAACCGTCGCCCCGGCCCAGCTTTGGATCCATTCCGCGCCATGGCCCAAGAGATCCTCTCGGCGCGGGCCTAGATTGCCCGACTTTGTGAGGAGCAGCCCGTAAGATGGAGGTGGCTCTGGATCCTAGAGACTGCTCCCTATGTCAGAGCAAGAACGGCTGAAACAGCTTGAGCTTGAACTGGAGCAGGCGACTGCGGCTGCTGCTAGGTCGCGGAGCTCGTCCCAGGGCAAAGCTGCCCTTTGGGCTTGGGTTGGGAGGTGGGGGCGTCCCCTGCTGCCGGTCTTGGTCATCCTGGGCTGTATCCTGCTGGTTGGGCTAGTCTTTCGGGTGTTCGTCACCCTTCTCAGGTGGGCGGTGGTGGCGGGGCTGGGCTACCTGCTCTACGCCTGGGTGGTGGCACCGCGGTTGGGCCTTTCCACCAAAGCGAAGCCGAAGCCGGAGGATCGAGATCTCGACAGCTTCTAATGCACAGGGATCCCCGCCGAGCCTATGCCTATCTGGCGGCAGCCATCTTGGGTTGGGCCACGGCAGCCAGCGCCTTTAAGTTTGGTTTGCAACACCTTGCGCCGACGGCCTTGCTGATTCTTTCGGCGGGCAGCTCCTGCCTAATCTTGGGGATGGCTCTGGTGGTAACAGGGCGGGCGCATCTTGTTGCCCAACAGAAGGGATCCCAGCTTGCCCTGTCGGCGTTGCAGGGGCTACTTAACCCGTTTGGCTACTACGGGGTGCTCTTCCAGGCTTACGATCGCCTCTCGGCCCAGGCGGCGCTGGCTTTGAACTACACCTGGCCGCTGGTGTTGGCTCTCTTGGCGGTGCCGCTGTTGGGGGAGCGCCTGCGCGGGCGGCTGCTGCTGGCCTTGGGAACAAGCCTGCTGGGGGTGGTGCTGGTGGCCACGGGGGGATCCTGGGGCACCTTGCAGGTGGAGGATCCCTGGGGGGTGGTGCTGGCAGTGGGCAGCGCCGCTATTTGGGCTCTCTACTGGCTGCTCAATGTGCGGGATGGACGGGATGCCCTGCTGAAGCTGTTCATGGGATTTCTCTTCGGCAGCGGCTACTGTCTGCTACTGTTGCCGTTTCAGGAGCTGAGGTGGACAATGGCAGGGCTGGGCTGGGCGGCCTACATCGGCTTGGCGGAGATGGGCTTGACTTTTGTGTTCTGGTTGCGGGCGCTGGAGCTAGCGAACGAGCGGGGATCCCTGGCCAATTGGGTCTATGTAACACCCTTCTTGTCGCTGGGGCTGATTGCGGTGCTGTTGCGGGAGCAGATCGCTCCCGGCTCCGTGCTGGGCCTAGTTCTCATCTTGGCCAGCAACCTCTGGGTCTCCTGGCGGGAAAGACCTCAGCCTGTTCTTTCCTGAGGCTATGGCAGTGAAGCCGGTCCCTCTGTATGTGGCGGCAACGGCCCATGGGTTTGGGCATGTCACTCGCCTGGCGGCGGTGGTAAACGCTTTGCGGCGGCGGGATCCCAATGTCCTGCCCATTTGGGTGACACCAGCCCCCCGCTGGCTCCTGGAGCGCTATGTGGAGGGGCCGTTTCTCCATCGACAGCGGGCCCTGGATGTAGGCGTGGTGCAGCCCGATGGTCTGCAGGCAGATCTGCCGGCTACGTTAGCTGCCCTCAAGACGTTCAAAGCCGGGGCTGAGGCACTGATTCAGGAAGAAGCGGAGTTCATTCGCGCCCAGGGGATACCCTTGGTGTTGGCGGACGTGCCGCCGCTGGCTGCAGCAATTGCCCAGGCCGCCGGGATCCCCTGCTGGATGGCGAGCAACTTTGGGTGGGACTTTATCTATCAAGAGTATGGCCCCCAGTTCCAGCCTTTTGTGGTCTGGATCCGCGAGCTGTACGGGCGGTGCCAGCGGCTGTTTCGCCTGCCCTTTGCCGAGCCCATGGGCGCCTTTCCCTGCCAAGAGGCAGTAGGGCTGACGGGGTCGGATCCGCGCTACTTGGCAGAGGAGGTGGCCCAGCGCCTGGGGCTAGAGCGAGAGCGACCCACGGTTTTGTTGACCTTTGGCGGGCTGGGGTTGCAGGGCTTGCCCTACGGGCGGCTGGAGGATTTTCCCGACTGGCAGTTTCTCACCTTTGACCAGCAGGCTCCTGCCTTGCCCAACCTGCGAGTCCTAGACGGTCAAGTGTGGCGGCCAGTGGATGTGATGCCCCTCTGCCGCTGGGTGGTGTCCAAGCCGGGCTATGGCACCTTGGCAGAGGCACTGCGCTGTGGCACGCCCATGGCCTGTGTCAACCGCTTTGGGTTTGCCGAGTCGCCCCTATTGGTGGAGGGATTGCGGCGCTACGGCTGGCATCGCATCCTCTCTGCCGAGGAGTTTTTCGAGGGATCCTGGGACTTCTTGCGGGATCCCCCTCACCCTCCCCAGGCGCCGGAGGAGCTGGATCGCGGGGGCAATGAGGCCATTGCCGGCGCTATTGCGGCCTTCCTGGGGCAGTAGCATAAGAAGCAGCTTCCTAGGAGCGGATCCCATGGCTGGCAGCACGACTGAGTCTTTGCGGCAACTCTACGAGGAACTGCCCTATCCCAACGTGCCCCTCGAGACGTCAGGCCGCAACGCCATCGACAGCCTGTACCGCCTGAGCTGGACGACGGCCCAATACGCCCGTACCCGCGCCATCCTGCCCAGCGAGGGGATCACCATCCTCAATGTCGGCTGTGGCTCTGGCTGGGAGACCTTGCTCTTGGCGGAGGCCAATCCAGGGGCGCGGCTGGTGGCCTGTGATCTGGCGCCAGAGTCAGTGCGAGCAGCCGAGCGGCGCCTGCGCTACCACGGGTTCGGGGAGGTGGAGCTCTACGCCCTAGACTTGTTGGAGGTCGAACGGCTCGGGTTGCAGTTTGACTTTATCAGCCTTAACGATGTGCTCTATTTGCTGGACGACCCGGTGGCTGGGCTAAAGGCCCTCAAGCGAGTGCTCAAGCCAAACGGGATCCTGCGGGCCAACCTACACCACGCCTACCAGCGGGAGGTAATCTTCCGCATGCAGGAGGCGTTCCAGCTGCTGGGCCTGTTTGAGCTGCCCACCCCCGAAGCCTGCCGGCGGGTGCGGGAGTTTATGGCCAGCCTGGCCTCCGACGAGCTGCGGGCTGCCCTGCACTGGGATCCCAAGATCTACAGCGACGACGGCAACATCCGGGCCAACTACCTCTTGCCTGGGGACAAGGGATTTCTGATCCCAGACCTAATGCGCATGCTCCAAGAGGCAGAGCTGGGCTTGGTTTGCCTCGTGGACTACGCCGACTGGGATCCAGCGCTGCTGTTCAAAGACAGAGCCATGCCGGCTTGGCTAGAGGCGGAGCTGGACAAGCTCTCTCCTGCCGAGCAAAACCACCTCTACGAGCTGATCTGCCCCAACCACCGCCTCATCGACTTTTGGGCGGAGCACCCTGGCTCTTCCCTGGTCTTGCCCTGGAGTGATGAAGACTGGCTGAGAGGCAGGGTACAGCTCAACCCCATCTTGGCGGACAACGCTGAATTTCGCCACAACTTCGCCCAGGCCCACGAAAAAAAGCAGGAGTTTGCTATGAATTGGCCAGGGGCTAGCCGCGGGCGCCTAACCATTCCCGGGGCCCAGATGGCCTGGCTGGGATCCCTGTTGCAGGGGCCAACGGCGGTGGCCAGCCTCATCGAGCAAGCAGCCCAAGCCAATCAAATCGACCTGGAAGCGGCTCAGGAGCAGGTGCTCACCTACCTGGCAGGGCTGGAGTCGTTTCTGTTTGTGATGTTGGATCCCACCCCTTCCCCAGATAGGTCAGAAGAGGGAACGCTGAACTCCGCTGCAAAACGGCAACTGCCGGCAGGCTAGGCCCAGGGATCGTCGTCGAAGGGGCTCTCCTGCCAATAGCCACCTGGCTGGGTTGGAGGAGACTGCTGAGGTGGGGGCGGTGGGTAGCCAATTGGAGGGGAAGGCGGCGGTGTGGGGATGGGAGTTGGCTTTTCCATATCCTCAAGCCGCGGCAGGTCAGCAGGTTTGGGCTCGACCCCGAGGCTTTTCAGCTTGGCCTGGGCCTCTTGGATCTGGGCGTTTAGCTCTTCCAAGTAGGCGCGGTAGTGGTTGACGGCCTCTAGGTATTGCTGAGCTTTGCGCTCGTTGTCTTTGATCACCGCTTCCAGCTCTTTGTTGCGGACGGTGTAGTCGGCCTCCTGGTTGGTAAGGTTTTCAATGGCCTGGTTGAGCACAGCTCGACGGCGCTCCAGTTGGGCAACAATTTCCGAGAGCTGTCGTTCCCGTTCGCTGAGGCTGCGCTCGCGGTTTTGGGTTTGCTCCAGTTGAAAGGCAACTTGGCTGAGTTGTTCGCGCAGGTGCATCACCTGGGGCTCGATCTCGTTGCGCTCCTGCTGCAACTCAAAGACCCGCGCCTCCAAGTTCTCTTTTTCCTGCTGCAGCACTTCTCGCTCGTTCAAGAGGCGGGTATAGAGCTGGTTGAGGAAGTCCACTTCCATCACCACCTGGCTGAGCTGGGTGGCATATTCCCCCACCAAGGCCAACTCCCGGGCCAGGTTTTGGGTTTCGCTGGTGGCTTGGTCAGTGAAAAAGGGAGGAAGCTGGGTGGTTTCTCGGAGGCGTTGGGCAAATTGCCTGAAGCGGAAGGAAAAGTTGCTCGCCATGGCCGGTGCAATAGCCTCGAAGTCGGGAGAATGCCGATGGTCTGGATCCCATCCAATCTAACATCGAGCTGCAGCCTCTTCGGGGCAGAAACCTGCCCTCAAAACTCGGCTAAAGAAAAGCTGGGCTTTAGGGTGTGGCTGTCGTGGCCGAGGAAGCTGGCCCTGGGGATTTGGGCTCCAGACCGGTTTCCACCCCTGCCTTATGGTTGGTTGGGATCCTGGCCAAACGGCGCAGCAGCCGCTGCAGCAAAAGGTTATGGCGATTGCCGAAGCTGGAAAAGCGGCTTTCAATCTCTTCAGCAGGGATGGGGTCGATCTGGGCCAGCTCCAGATCGCTCAAGAAAAGAACCCGCGCCACAGCAAGAGGGATCTGCAAAAACACATTGGCTCCCCAAAAGCCAAAGGCAGCAATGACTAGACCCGCTAGCCGACTGCCATCGCCGGGAGTAAGGGGGGCAAAGAGAGGTGCCAAGTCGTAAAGACGCTCGAGAACCTCTAGCAGTAGGAACGCCGCCAACACCGTCAAGATCTTGTGTTCCGGGCTCACAAAAGCAGCCAGGATGCGGCGCTGGTCAGGGGAGAGCTCCTCCGGAGGAAAGGCGACCACCCACAGGCTGAAGACATTGAAGGGCTTGCGCCACTGCATGGCTAAAACCGGCCCAATGCCTGCCACCGCCACTGCGGCCTGCTCCACGCCCACCGGCAGGAGGGGATCCCCCATAGCCAACCCAACAAGAGTTAGCCCCATCCACAGGGGGAAAAGGAGGATCCCAGCAGCGTGGATCCAGAGGAAAGGTTCCTGCCAGTGGCTGCGCATGGGAAGTCCCAGGGACACCCAAGCAAAGCTAGCGGCGGGACTTGTCCACCACTTCCAATTCTGTGAGGCGGAAGGTTACCAATTTATCCCAGTTGCCGCCTTCAAAAAGGACGGCAGCGTGGTCGTCGGTAACCCGCTGCACCTGGCCCTCAAAGAGGTAGTAGGTATCGTTGGGGTTGATGACCCGCACGGCAACGCCAGGGTAAATCGGAGGAAGCTCCTGGAGAAGGGAGGAAGGTGCAGTCATAACCGGTGTTTACGATTCCTCGCGGGCAAAAAGCCCTACCCTATTATAGGGGTATAGGGAAGACCCTCTTTGGCCCCTCCGTTCCTGGCCAAGCCAACCCCAAGCCATGCCTGCCGACCCAGTTTCCCAAACTTGGCACGTTTTGGTGATCGACGACGAGCAGGGAAGGCGAGCGTTGGCCCTCAGTGCCGCCACCTATTCTATTGGCAGGGATCCCAGCAACGCCATTGTCATTCATTCGGCGGCTGTTTCTCGGCAACACGCCCTGCTCTTGCGGCTACCGCAAAAGGACGGGCAGTACACCTACCGCTTGCTGGATGGGAATATCGAGGGCAAGCGCAGCACGAACGGCCTCTCGGTCAACGGGCAGAGATGTTTGAGCTGGGATCTCAAAGACGGGGATCAAATTCTGTTGGGAGAGCAGGTGCGGCTGCAATACTACGTTCGCCGCTCTTCTGAGGCCGACTTGCAGCAGTACCTCCAGGAGGTAAGCTTCCGCAGCCTCAAGACCCCAGTCCTGGATCGGCGGGCAACCACGCTGCAGCGGTTCGAGCCGTCCCCAGTCCAAGTAGCACCGCCGGCGCAGGCAGCGGCCAAGGTTGCAGAAGGGGGGCCGAGCTGGCGCAATCCTATCCGGCTGCTGGTGCAGGCCATCTGGCGGCGCCTATGGGCGGAGCGGCAACCGTTCCATTAACTCTCAGGAATACCCAGCCGTTCCGAGGCCGGAGGGACAGGCTCTAGGGTGCCCTCAGCCCCTTGGCGATCTTGCTCTGTAACCTCGGCTTGGAGTTCTAGGAGAGAGGAAGGGGCCTCTGGAGCTGCCGTGGTGGCTGCTGTTGCTTCTCCACCCCCCAGCACTCCCCGCAGCCAGAGGGGGGCAACGAAGGTGGTGGCAATCACCATGACAATGATGCTGACGTCGAGGGCGTCGGAAAGAACACCGCTGGCCGATCCCACGCCGGCAAACACCAGGCCCACCTCACCGCGGGGAATCATGCCCACGCCGACAGCGTAACGGCTGAGGCCCGGCTTGCCAAACGCCCCCAGGCCAGCGGCCAGCTTGCCGAAAATGGCAACACTAACCAAGAAGGCGGCAATGATCAACCCTTCCCGGTTGGCAGGGAGGGTGGGGTTAAGGACGGCGAGGTTGGTTTTGGCCCCAACACAGACGAAGAAGATGGGCACCAGCAGGTCGGAAACGGGTTTGATCTGTTCTCCTAGCTCTTGGCGCTTGTCCGTTTCCCCCAAAATCAAGCCAGCGGCAAAGGCGCCCAGAATCGCCTCCAGGTGGATGGCCTGCCCCACGTAGGCCAATAGGAAAGCCAACACCAGAGCCGGCAGAAGGGGGTTGCCGCGGGTCTTCAGGTGGCTGAGGAGAGCCACAAAGTAGGGGCTGAGGAGTCGCCCCAAGACAATAGAGCCGACCAGAAAGACGACAGCGCTGACAAGGATGAGGCCCACATCGGCGACATCAACCTCGCCGGTTTTGGCCAAGCTCGCCACCACGGCCAAGATGATAATGCCCAACACGTCGTCCAGCACGGCAGCGCCAAGGATCACCTGGCCTTCGGGGGAGGTGAGCTTTTGCAGCTCGGCCAAGACGCGGGCGGTGATGCCAATGCTGGTTGCCGTCAGAGCTGCCCCCGCAAAGATGGCGGGGATGACGGGCACATGAAAAAGGTAGAGCAGGCCCAGTGTTCCCGCCGCGAAGGGGACAGCAACCCCAATAACGGCTACAGCCGCCGCCTGCGGGCCAACCCGCAACAGTTCCCCCAGATCGGACTCGAGGCCAATTTCAAAGAGGAGGATAATGACCCCGATTTCCGAGAGGACCTCGATGATCTCAGCCTGGGAGGCAAACACCGGCACCAGGGATCCCTCGTCAAGGCCAGCGGTGGCCTGTAAAAGTTGCATAAGAGCCGAGGCATGGGCCAAAGCAGGCAACGTCTCAGCAGAAGGCGGCCCCTCGGGAAAAACCAGCAGCCCCAGGGCAGAACCGCCCACCAGGACACCCCCCACTAGCTCGCCCAGTACGGGAGGAAAGCCGAAGCGGACGGCTATTTCCCCGGCAATGCGGCTGACCAGGTAGATAACCACCAGTGCCAGCAGCACCGCCACCAAGATCACAGGAGCGAGGTTGTCTCCCCCTGGCGGCTCAACGGAAGCAGCGGCTTCGACAGCTAGCAACACCGGATCCAAGACCCTCCCATGGACAGCTTTCCATCTAGGCTGGCCTCCGCAGAGCAGCATCTCTAGAGTCGCTCTGCCAGGAGACTGTTCCAAAGGCTAACCTCCTGCGTAGCCTGCTGGCAATGCCTAGGGGGCACGAATAGCGCCGGCTACCTTACGATGGGCGGAGGCCATCATCCACCGCTCCCAAGCTGGATCCCAGCCCAGGGGAACAAGGCGGCGCCGTGCAAGTGGCACAATGAGGAAGTCCCCTCTTGCCGGGTTTTCCGACAGGCCCTCTCTTGAATATGCGGCAGCTCCGTCTTCTCCTGCTGGTTGCCTGTTTCCTGTTAACGGGTTGGCTGTCTCCGCCTGCCCATGCTCTTCTCAACGACGACCGCTACGACGGCAACATCTTTGCCCTCTACGGCTCCAATGGGGGCATGGTTCCGCCGCGCGTCTCCCTAAAGCAGGCGAAGGAACAAGGGATCCCGGCCCTTCTTGTCTACTACATCGACGACAGCAGCGATTGCAAACGGTACGCGGCAACGCTCTCCAGGTTGCAGGTTCGCTATGGCCGGGCAGTCTATTTCATTCCTTACTCAGTGGATTCTCTTTTGCCAGGCGATGAGCGCGGCCAGTACTATAGCGGCCGAGTTCCCCAAACCCTTCTTTTTGACTCCCAGGGCAAGCTTGTCTACCACTCCATCGGCAACCGCCCCATCACGGAAGTGGAGAACGCCATTCGGGCTCTTTTCCAGCTGGATCCCCTTCCCCCGGGGGTGATCCAAGCCAAGCCCTTCAACGAAATTCAGACCGGATTTTTCACTCCAGCCAAGACCCAGCCGTGACAGCTCCTCCCGATTCCCCGGATCCGCTTGAGGCTTTGCAAGCAAGGCTTGAGATCTTACAGGCACGGCTAGCCGACCTGCGCCAGCTGGAGCGCCTGTCGCAGCTTTCCCCCGACCAATGGGCTGAGCTCCAGACGGAAGTCAGCCAGCTAGAAGAACGGCTGCAAGCCTATCTGCTGGAAGTGTTTCTCCCTGCAACCTTTTGGCAGGTGGTGCGCTTTGGCGGCCTGGGCCTGCTCCTTGGCATTGCCCTGCAGCGCTGGGTGCTGGGCTAGCTTGCTCTTCCCTCCGCAGCTACTGCAGATCCCGCTCTTGGGAGTGCCAGCAACGGCTAAGAGGCCAGTACAGAGCCGGTGCCCACAAACTACTTAAAATGGCCGAGGTAAGGACATTGCGTTGATGGTTCCACCAGATGCTCTCTAGGGAGCGGGGGCCGGCGCTGCCAAGGCTTCCTAGCGGGGAACTTGCCATGCCTGCCGGGGCAAAGGCCGTCAGCCACATCCATTGCAACGCCATCAGCGTTTCGGCAATCACCACCATGCCAAAGACAATCAAAGCTATGGAGATAAAGTCCTCGTGCATATAGCGCTGTTTCTGCAACCTGGCTGCGAGGATCCCGACCACGGCTAACCCCAGAGCATGGGTAGGATAGGGGTTGGTGAGGGCGTCCTGCAGAAACCCCAGGGTGATCCCGGCAACAGCCCCCTGCCAAGCTTTTCGCCGCACACTCCAGCACACCACCCAAATCAAAGGCCAATCGGGGGTCAAGCCCGCCAGCTCCAAGCCCGGCCCCCGCCACCACGGAGCCACCGCTGCTAACAGCCCTGACAGGAGGGTAACCAGCCAGTTGAGGTGAGGTTTAAGAGGGGGAAGCCGCAGGTTGAGCATAGGGGTAGACCAAGACCCATTCTAGAAACCCTAGCGGCGCCGACAGTTCAACAGTGGCCTGGGGAGCAGGGCTAGCATCTAAGTTAATTGCCCGAACTGTTCCCACGACAATCCCGGCGGGGTAGAGGCTGCTCAGCCCCGAGGTGACCACCACATCGCCCACCTCTACCTGGGGATTTTTATCAAAAAAGTCCAGAATAGCTTCCTGGCTGCCAGTGCCCCGCAAGATACCCATCTGCCGGCTGCGGCTCAGCGTCACCCCCACTCGACTGGTGGGATCGCTAATGAGCAGCACGCGACTGCTGTTGGGGGTTACTGCCTCAACCCGACCAATCAGTCCTCCCGGCGCCACCACCACATCCCCTACCTTGATCCCTTGCCGGCTGCCGCGGTCAAGGGTAAGCTGCTGCCACCAGTGATCGGCACTGCGGCCCACTACGGCTGCCGGGATCTTCACCTGGGGCCCTTGCTCGGCAAGCTGCAGCAGCCGCCTTAGCTCGCGGTTTTGGTGCTGCAACTCGGCTACTAGGGCCTGTAGCTCACGGGTAGCGGCCTGCCGGAGCACCTCCTCGGGATTCACGGCTGGACGGAGTGGGGCCGTGAGCCGAGTGTACGCCTCTACCAGCAGGGATCCCTTCGTTTGGCGCAGGCTTAGGGCGGCCCCTAGGGCCAAAGTAGCTAGGAGCAGCCCCCCAACCTTGCGCCTCCATTGGCGTAGCCGACTCAAGCACTACTCCTCTTAACCACTCCACTCCCACCCAAAATGGAGAGCTGCAAACCCTGCTAGGCCTTGAAGCTGGCACTCAACACCCGACCCAGGGTTTTGAAATCCTCCAAAACTTTCCCCGTGCCGAGCACCACGCAACTGAGGGGATCGGGGGCAATGTGAACCATGATCCCAGTTTCATGGCTAATCAGAGCGTCCAGGCCCTTGAGCAGGGCTCCGCCTCCTGCCAACATGATGCCACGGTCAATGATGTCAGCAGCAAGCTCCGGCGGCGTGCGCTCCAGGGTACGCTTGATGGCCTCCACAATCACTGAGAGAGGCTCGGCCATGCTCTCGCGGATCTCGGTGCTTTTGACCGTCACGGTACGAGGCAGGCCCGAGAGGAGGTGCAGCCCCCGCACTTCCATGCTCAGCTCTTCCTGAGTGGGGTAGGCAGAGCCAATTTGAATTTTGATCTCTTCGGCGGTGCGCTCCCCAATGGTAAGATTGTGGGCTTTTTTCATGTACTGGATGATGGCTTCGCTCAGCTCATCTCCTGCCACCCGCACCGATTCGCTCAGCACGATCCCTTGCAGGCTGAGGACAGCCACCTCAGTAGTGCCGCCGCCAATGTCGACAATCATGTTCCCTACGGGCTCCTGCACCGGTAGGCCAGCCCCAATTGCCGCTGCTACCGGCTCATCCACCAGGTACACTTCCCGCGACCCCGCCTGCAGGGCTGCCTCCATCACCGCCCGCCGCTCCACACCGGTCACCCCACTGGGGATGCCAATGACAATGCGCGGCGCAATCAGGTAATGACCTCCGTGTACCCGCTGGATGAAGTGCTTGAGCATCATCTCTGCCGTGTCAAAGTCGGCAATCACGCCATCCCGCAGAGGGCGCACGGCAACAATGTTGCTGGGGGTACGGCCCAGCATCTTTTTGGCCTCTTCCCCTACCGCCAGAAGTTGCTTGGTGTTTTGGTCGATGGCCACTACAGAAGGCTCTTGCAGGACAATGCCGCGCCCGGCCACGTAGACCAGCGTGTTGGCCGTGCCCAAGTCAATGCCCATGTCACGGGAAAAGCGGCTAAATAGCCCCAGCACGGTAGGTTGCTCCAGTTTTTTGCTTTGTAAAGAGGCAGCAAGTCTTGCTACCTACTATAGTTCAACCTTGGGAAAGAATGGAAAAGCAAAAGGGGGCTAGGGTTGCCATGGAGATTGCCGCGGCTTTGTTCAGCTTGGCCACCCCCAACTTACCTCGCTTGCTGCGCTTTTACCAAGCCCTTCTGGGGATCCCGCCCCAGGTTCGGGTTCCTCCCCAGGGAGAGCCGGTGTATGGGGAGTTTCGGCTGCCGGGACTGCGACTGGGCCTCTACCACAGCCGTGAGCCAGAGTTGGCAGTCCCAGGAAGGGCAGCCAGCCTCTGCCTGCAGGTGCGGGATCTAGCTGGATACTTGGGATCCCTAGCGGCGGTGTTGACCGAGTACCAAATCTCCCCTTCCCCTCTGCGCCAGGCCTTTCACGGCCAAGAGGTGGAGCTGCGGGATCCCGATGGCAATCGCATCGTCCTGCACCAGCCTTCGGCCCCTTTCTGGGAGGCAATGGCCCTAGGCCCGATCCCTCAAGAGTCCTGGAGCTAACTGCACCTGGAACTGCCGCACTGCCAGGGGCAGGGTTTGTGCAAAAAATAGCCCCCTCCTTACAGAGGAGAGGGGAGCGATGAGAAGCTGGGCAAGCGATCCCTAGACCACAGCGGTCTTCTTCACCTGAGCCGACAGAGCGCCGGAGGCGTACTTAGCCGCCATCTCATCTAAGGTAACGACCGGAATTTTGGTGCCGTGACCGGCGCAGCCAAAGGCAATGTAGCGCTCGGCGCACACCTTTTGCATTTCCTTGATGGAAGGCTTGAGGAAAGAGCGGGGATCAAAGTCTTTCGGGTTCTCGGCCAGCGCGCGGCGCACCGCAGCCGTAATCGCTAGGCGGTTGTCCGTGTCGATGTTAATTTTGCGCACCCCATTTTTGATGGCCCGCTGGATTTCTTCAATGGGCACACCGTAGGTTTCGGGGATAGAGCCGCCGTACTGGTTGATGATGTCAATGAGCTCTTTAGGCACCGAGGAGGAGCCATGCATCACCAAGTGAGTGTTGGGCAGACGGCGGTGGATCTCCGCAATGCGATCGATGTCCAGGATGTCCCCCGTAGGCCGGCGGGAGAACTTGTAAGCGCCGTGGCTGGTGCCGATGGCTACGGCCAGCGCATCCACCTGGGTTTGCTCCACAAAGTCCACCGCCTGATCCGGGTCGGTAAGCAGTTGGTCGCGGCTAAGAGCCCCTTCGGCGCCGTGGCCGTCTTCCGCCTCGCCGCGGCCCGTCTCTAGTGACCCCAGGCAGCCCAGTTCCCCTTCCACCGTCACGCCAACCGCGTGGGCCACCTTCACCACCTCAGCAGTAACGGCTACGTTGTACTCATAGCTGGCCGGGGTTTTGGCATCTTCTTTGAGGGAGCCATCCATCATGACGCTGGTGAAGCCATTGCGGATGGCAGAGTAGCAGGTGGCGGGGCTGTTGCCATGGTCTTGGTGCATGGCCACGGGGATGTGGGGATAGGTTTCCACCGCCGCCAGGATCAGGTGGCGCAAAAAGTGTTCGCCCGCATACTTGCGCGCCCCTCGAGAGGCTTGCAGGATGACTGGACTGTTGGTTTCATGGGCAGCCTGCATGATTGCTTGGATCTGCTCCATGTTGTTGACGTTGAAAGCTGGAATGCCGTAGTCATGTTCGGCGGCATGATCCAGCAGGATGCGCATGGGAACAAGAGCCATCGCTTACCTCCTGAGGTGCTGACTTGATGCGTTTGAGATTTGCTTACTGTTAATCCTAAGGTATCTTTTACGTTTTGCGGGACAAGATCCCGGGATTTGGGGATCTCGCTGAACAATCCCTGCCACTGTTGGCTGCAATGTCCACGCTTAGGCGCACCAGGCGGCCTGAGAGACCCAGATACACTGGAGGAGTATTGCTTGACATTTTGCTTGCGTTCGCTTGTGCGGAGGCGTGAGAAAGTGGACTTCAATCCATGGCGGGTCTTGGGTGCCAAGCAAGGCAGGAAACTCGCCGGTCGAGATCCAAATCGCAGAAAACGGCGTTTGGCTTTGGGGGTAGGCTGGGCCCTCACCTGCTGGTCAGTGGGCCTTTCGGCAGTAGCTTGGGGGATCCCAGGGCAAGCGCCAAGTCAGGTGGCTAGCTGGGTAAAAGACAACCCGGTGCTGCGGCCCCGCCCGGGCGAGACGTTAAACATCCATCGGGTGGAGCCGGATGGATCCCGGTTTACTTTCTTGGCCTCAGTCGCCCCGCCAGGCCGGATCATCAACCCCCTGGATCGGGAGACGATCCGCTCGGAACGGATGACCTTTTTTCGCCCGCAAGGGCTGACGGCAGAGGATCTCTTTCGAGCTATTCGCGAGGTCTATGGCCCGGAGATCGCCGCCGATTTGGATCAGGCAGTGGAGGTCATCCGCTACCCGGCCCCTGCGGCCCTGGCTGGCAATCCCGGCTATAGCCTTGCCTTGGCCACGCAAGGCGTGGTGCTGCGGGGAAAGCAATTGGTGTATTGGCTAGAGCTGACGCAAAACCCCGATGGCCGCGTGCAGCAAGGGCAAGTGTGGGTGTTCCAAGAAGAATGGCTGCCTAAGGTAGAAGAGGAGCTGAGGCAGCGCTTCCCCTTGCAAGTCAAGGCCCGCTGAAGGGAGCAGCGGTGGTCTGGCTGGTTGGCCTTACGTTGTTTGCCAGCGCTTTCTGCCTCTTCTGGGGGCAGTTGTTGGTGGGCAAGTTGCTGCTGCCGCTGTGGGGAGGATCCCCCCTGGTGTGGAATACCTGCCTGGCCTTTTTCCAGCTTGTCCTGCTATTGGGCTACCTGTGGGCGGATTGGCTGGGGCGGGGCCGCCATCCCGAGCGGGGCGTGCTGATCCACGGGATCCTCATGCTGGCGGGGCTTAAGTTTTTGCCTTTTGAGTTCAGGAGCCACCCGCAGCCGGAGGAGGCCTTTCCTCCCCTAGCCCTCTTGGCCAACTTGGCAGTCGGAGCAGGGGTGCCGCTATTGCTCCTCTCGGGAACGTCGCCCCTGCTGCAACGGGGGCTGGGCAAGAGTAAGAGGGATCCCTACGGACTCTATGGAGCCAGCAATGCCGGCAGCTTGGCGGGACTGCTGGGTTATCCGCTGCTCTTGGAGCCGCGGCTGTCTTTGGCTGAGCAAACCCATCTCTGGAGGGGAGCCTATGCGTTGGTGGCCGGATTGGTGCTCCTAGGCGGGGTGGGGCTGCTGCTAAAAAGACAGGGGACAGATCCCTCTGCCCTAGGGGAGCCAGTCGCAATCGGCAGAGCGGAGCCTAGCTTCTGGGGGAAGGGCTGGCGCTGGGCTGGCTGGGCCTTCTTACCGGCGGGTTTGGTGGTGGCAGTCACCACCCTCCTGACCACCGATGTGGCGGCGGTGCCCTTGCTGTGGGCCATCCCCCTGAGCATTTACCTAGTGACCTTTATGCTGGCCTTCGGCGGCATCCATCCCAACGAGTTGGCTTTGGGGACGACAGCTTTGCTGGCCTGCGGGGCGATAGGGGCGCAGGTCATGGGCTGGGTGAAGCCTTGGTCTGCAGTGTTGCCTCTACATCTAGGGGCTTTTGGCTTGGTGAGCTGGGCCTGCCACAGCCAGTTGGTCCGCTGTCGGCCGCCAGCCCAGCAGTTGACCCGGTTTTACCTGTGGCTGGCTTTGGGAGGGAGCTTGGGGGGCCTGTTTGCTGCTTTGCTAGCACCCCAGGTGTTTGAGGCGGTGCTGGAGTATCCACTCCTCCTGAGCCTGGCGCTGGCAGCCTTGGCGCCCCAGGGAGGACGGTTGGGCCTAGGGCTGGGGTTGGGGTTGCTCCTGCCTCTTCTGCTGGTGCACTTTCGTTTCCAGGCGCTCTTTCACCTTGGAGCAGTCGTAGGGCTGGGCTTGGGCTGGGCGGTGCTGGCCCTAGGGGGAGAAGGCGGGAGGGGATGGCTGTGCCGCCTGGGGGTGACCATGGGTTTGGTTTTGCTGCTGGGACAGCTCTGGCTGCCGCCGGGGCTGCAGGTAGTAGCCAGCGAGCGCAGTGTCTTTGGCCTCCATCGCCTTGTGGAGTACCGCAACGAGGCGGGATCCTTCCGCAGCCTCCTGCACGGCACCACGCTGCACGGCAGCCAAAACCTGGATCCCCAGAAAGCCCTGGAGCCGCTCACCTATTTTTCCCGCCCAGGGCCGGTGGGCCAGGCGCTCCGGCGGTGGCGGGCGCAGCTAGGCCCTTCTCCGGCTCAGGTTGCGGTGTTGGGGCTGGGGATCGGCACCTTGGCCGCCTACGCCGAGCCGGGGGATGAGTGGACCTTTTTCGAGCTGGATCCCACCGTGGCCAACTGGGCAGGCCGCTACTTTGCTTACCTCGACTGGGCCAGCCAGCGGGCGCGGGTGCGGGTGATTCTGGGCGATGCCCGCCTCCGCCTGCAAGGGATCCCCGATGGCAGCTATGACCTACTGGTGATGGATGCCTTTAGCTCTGACGCTGTGCCCCTGCATCTGCTCACCCAGGAGGCCCTGACCCTCTACCTCAGCAAGCTCAAGCCCCAGGGCTGGCTACTTTTTAACATCACCAACCGCCACCTGAATTTGGCGCCAGTGTTGGCCGCCTTGGCCAGAGAATTGCAGCTTTCCGCCTGGCATCAAGCCCAGGAAGATCTCACCGCTGCCCAGCGCCAGGCGGGGCTGGCCCCTTCCCATTGGGTGCTGGTGACCAAGGGTTCCCTTGCTTTGCAGAGCTTCGACGGGGATCCCTGGCAGCCCCTTCTGCCCCAAGCCGGGGATCCCCTCTGGCGGGATGATTTTTCCAACCTGCTGCAGGTGCTCCGCTGGTCCTAGAGCTCTTGGTCTAGGAGGGGTGGAATTGGCAGAAATCGGGGAGGGACCACAGGACAGAGTTAGTATGAGTTATGATTGTTTGCAGCGTAACTGATATCTATCCGTGAGCACGGCTTATGTCTTCCTCAACTGGGCAAGCCCCCACCGCCGACTCTCAAACCGTCCTGACTGCAGCCTCTGCACCTTGCTTTGTGGCCATTGGTGGCAGCCTGCGGCCCAACTCCCTGACCTATCGGGCCCTGGAGGTAGTGCGGCGCGAGTTCGAGAAGCTGGGGATACCGCTGCACCTTCTTGATTTGCGGCAGATGAAGTTGCCCTTTGCCGATGGTTCGGAATCCTACCCCGACTATCCCGATGTGGAGGTTTTGCGGGCAACGATGAAGCAGGCCGATGGGATCATTCTGGCCAGCCCGGAGTACCACGGCAGCATCAGCGGCAGCCTGAAGAATGCTCTGGATCTGCTGAGCTTTGAGCACTTGGAGGGCAAGGTCTTTGGGCTCATCAGTGTCTTGGGCGGCGAGAGCAACAGCGACACCCTTAACCAAATGCGCCTGATTGTGCGGTGGCTGCACGGTTGGGCGATCCCAGAGCAAATTGCCATCGGGCGGGCTTGGAGTGCCTTCGATGAGCAGGGCAACCTCAAGGACGAAAACCTGCGGCAGCGCTTCCAGCGCTTTGTGCAAAGTCTGGTAACCAATACGTCCAAATTGCGCGGGATCCCTCTCGTAACCAGGCAGTGAGGACTGCAAGTTAGCTCTATTGACGGCACAATACCCTGCAGGGGCATCTCCAACTGCCTTGGAAATGTTGGCTTCCAAGAAACAGCAGGGTTAAGGTGAGCCAAGAGGGGGCTGGGCCTGCTTTCCCTCAAACCTGCCCAGCCAATGCTTGAACTATGGTTCAGTCTGTTTCTCCTCACTCTAGTGGAGCGGGGGCAGTCTCTCCGCTGGTGGCCCTACAGGCAACCTTGCAGCAGATGCGGGAGCAGACCGACGCTAAGGCCCTGATTCAGCTCACGCTGGAGTATGTCAAGGCAGTGTTTGGGGCGCCGCTAATTTGGCTAGCCCTCTACGACCATGCCAATCACCAGTTGGTGGGCCAAGGTGGCGTGACCCTGCGAGAGGAGGATCGACCTCTCTTGCAAGCTGCGTATCCCCTACAGCCGGGGGAGATCCTCGAGCAGGTGGTGTTCGAGCAGCGGCCCATCAGCGTGCCCGACCTTTCCCAGGAGCCGCGCATGGGCCTTTGGCAGCGAGAAGCCAAGCGACTGGGCGGGATCCAAGGCTGCTTCATCTACCCCTTCTCTACGGTAGGGCGGCGGCGCTGCCTGGGGATCCTGATGCTGGGATCCCAACTGTGGGGCGCTACTACCCACGAGGAGGAAAAGGCGCTCCTGGGGATTTTGCTGGGGCAGTTGGCAGCCTCTTTGCAGAAGCTGGAAGATGCCTGGAAACGGCAGGCCGAAAAGCGCTTTGAAGAGTCGCTCCTGAGATTGGGGGCGGCGATGTGCCAGGCGGGATCCTTGCAAGAACGGGTTAGCCTGGTTACCCAGGAGCTGCAGTCCTGCTTGGGCGCCGTTCACATCCAGGTGTACTGGCACAAGCCCAGGGAGGGACGGTTTGTTCCCCATGAAAGCGCCGCTAGGCCTACTCCTGCCCCCACTGCCAGAGGAACCAAAGCCGGGGTAATCCCGATGGAAGAGGGCAGCCTTGCGCTCCGGGAATTGGGAAACCTGTACTCCTCTCTTGCGGCAGGCCAGGTGGTGGTGGGCGACCTGGAGACAACCCGCGCCGAGGTTCCCCTCAAGTTGATGCAGCAGTGGCGAGCGCAGTCGGCTTTGGCCGCCCCGATCCGGCTGCAGCAGGAGCTGCTGGGGTTTATCTGGGTGCAGTCGGAGGTGCCCCGCACCTGGCAAGCTGCCGAGCGCCAGTTGGTGGCCGCTGCCGCCCATGGGCTGGCCTTGGCCACTCCTCTGGAAAATCTGGATCGTCGCCTCCGCCAGTTGGCCGACGACCAGGAGTTCGTGCATCAGGTAGGCCAGGCCCTCTCCAACCCGGCCCAGCTGCAGCGGGCTCTCCAGCAAGCGGTGGTTGGCCTGGGCCAGCGCCTGCAAGCCGCCGCGGTAGCGGTGTTGACGCTGGATCCCAACCAACCTATCCCCCGCCTCTTCTACGAGTACCGCAGCGAGGGCCAGCAGGCTTTGCCGCAGCAGTTTAGCTCCCTCAGCGAGCAAGATTGGCAGGATCTGTTGCGCAGCGAGGTGGTGGTGGCAGAAAACTACGACCAAGATCTGCGCCTGCTCTCCTGGCGGCAGGAACTGGCCCCTCTGGGGGTACGTTCCCTCATGCTCACCCACACGGAAGTCGGCGGCTCTGCCACTCCCGCTGCCCTTCCGCAAGGGCTGATCCTGGTGCTCCATCCCCAGCGGCGGGCCTGGAGCCGGGAAGAACGGCAACTGCTGCGCGGGATCGCCCAACCCGTGGGCCTGATCCTGAGGCAAATCCAACTGGAACAGCGGCGGCAACGGCAAGAGCAACTGTTCAACGGCCTGGTTGCTGCCTGTCTGACGCTGCAGAACCTGACTACCCTGCCGGAGCTCTACGCCGCCACCGTCCACCAGACGGCCCAAGCGTTGGGGATCCCCTTGGCGCTGGTGGTGAGTTGGCAGCCAGGGGAGAGCCGGGCCCGCTTGCAGCCGCCTTTTGCCGCCGCCCCCGCGTTTTACCCCACCGGCCCCACTGAGATCGATCGCCAGGATCCCTTGCTGACCCGCGCGCTGCAGGCAAGAGGACCCCTCCAGCTTTCCCAAGACCAGATCCCAGCTGCCAGCCGCACCTGGTTGAACTCGACGGGCCTGGGATCCTGGCTGCTGCTGCCGCTGGGCGAGGGCGGCCCCGAGACTGGCGACTCCCCTGGTCTGGAGCCACTGGGGGTTTTGATCCTGGGAGCAGAGGCAGACAAGGTTTGGGAGCCGGAGGAGCAGGCGGCAGCGACGGTGATTGCCCAAACCTGCGGCTGGACGCTGCGGCGCTTGCTTTGGGTACAAACGCTGCAGGAGCGGCAGGAGGTGCTCAGCGAGCTGAACTGGTACAAGCACCGCCGCCTGCTGGATCTGCAAAGCGCCTTGCTGGACAGCCTGCGCCGCCTAGGCCAGGTGCCAGCAACGCCAGGAGACGAGGCCACGCGCTGGCAAAAGGTGGTGGAAATTGCCAGAGGGCTGCGGGATCTGGCCGCCTCCGTGGAGCCCTTGTTGCAGGCAGAAACCTGGCAGGCGCAGCCGCAGTTGCAGTCGCTGTCTGTGGCTACTTTGGTGCGCAAGAGCCTGCGCCGGCTGGAGGGTCTGGCCCAGAAACGCAAGCTGTGGCCGCGCGCCCACGGCGACCTGAGCCTTGCTGTTTGGGGGGATCCCGGACGCCTGGAGATGGTCCTCTGGGAGGTGCTGGTTGCCGCTGCTTTGCGCAGCCCGGAGGGGGGGCGGCTGGATCTGTGGAGCCGGGTCGCCGTTGGCGAGAGCGGTGCGGAGCACTCTGGCTATGCAGAACTGCTGGTGGTGGATCAGGGCCGCTTTGACCCCCACCTGCTGGCAGCCCTGCAAGGGGATCCCCAGCAGGTCGTCTCTGCCGATCCCTTGTTCCAGTCCCCGCTAGCGGCCAGCCCCGGCTTGGAGCTTAGCCTTTGCCAGCGGATTGTGCAGCGCCTGGGGGGGCAGCTGTCTTTCTACCTCTCCTCTGATGGGTGCTCGGTTTCCCAGCTGCTCCTGCCGCTATCTTTAGGGCGACAAAGCTCTCAGCAGCCAAAACAGGGGCAGGAGGGCCAGCGCTCCTCGATCTAGCCGCCGTAGCTGCAGACGGTGCCAGCGCAGAGGATGGTCGGGACCAGTTAGCCCTCGAGCTTGCATGGCCGCCGCTATCTCCTGCGCTCGCAGGAGCAGGTTTTCAAAAAAGCGCTCCACCAAAGCCAGAAGGGTTTGCATTCCACCCCGAAAGCTGAGGGATCCCCAGCGCACATCGCGGGTGCGCACCGCCCGCACCAAGTTCTGGACTTCCTCCATCACCAGCGGCAGGAAGCGGAGGGCCAAGGTGAGGGTGAGAATCACCTCGGCAACCGGCCAGCCCCAGCGCTGGAGAGGCTGTAACAGCCGGGCAATCCCCGCCGTAATTTCCTCGGGGGCGGTGGTCAGCAAGAACAGATTGGTGGCATAGAGCAGGGTAAAGATGAGGGTACCCAGCCGCAGAGCTACGGAGAGGGAACGCCGCGAGACTTGAAACGTTCGCCCTAGCAGGGAAACCTGCAGCAAACGGTAGCGGTAGGGAACTGGCCAGGCACGGGTTTGCTGCTGCCAGGCCTGGCTGGCCGCTGCCCTCTCCTTCACCTCCAGGTTGGAGTTGGAGATAAGTCCATAGCCCACCACCTGCGCATCCTGCCGCTGCGGCTGGGGGAAGACCCCTAAGCCATCGGGGGCGAAGCTGGTGATCCCAAAAGCAAGCAGGCTGAGGGCCAACACCAGCGAAAGCTGGCCCGACCAGACCCGGCGCGGCAGACGGGCTGCTACCGTCAAGAGCAGGAGAACCGCCACCACGGCCAGCCGCCAGCCACTGCTGGCCAAAATTGGGCTGAGGAGAAAGCTAAGCAACCAGGCCAACTTCACCCGCGGGTCAAGACAGTGCAGCCAGGTGCGCGGCTCTTCCAGATAGATCCCTAGCGGGGCATTGCGCAGAATATCCACCACCGGAAAGCGGGAAACAAGCTATTGCCTGGGCAAGGCAAATGGCAGAAAAGGCTTAGAGTCGCTCGACCAAGCGAGTTGAGCCCGATTGAGCGGCAATCCACCCTCCTGGCGCCCCCTCTTGCTCAACGCGCAACCAGACAGGTACCCGTCCTTCACCTACTCGCACCTCTACCACCCGCAGTAAAGCTTGGCGGGGGGCCGTCCCGACAATGGCTCCGCTTAGGCTAGGCTGCTGGCGGATATTGATGCCATCGTTGGAGATCACCCGCACCCGTTGGACTCCTTGCCACTCAGCCAGGGGGCCAATCAACTCAGGCTCAGGCGAGGGCTTGGCCTGATCCGAATTCTCAAGAGCAACCGGTGGCTGCTCCAGTTGCACCTGGGGCTGTTCCAGCGGCGGTGGTGGGGTGAACAGGCTGCGCAGTATCTGCCAGCTAACCACGAGGGAGAGAATGCCCCCGCCGACCACGGCAGCCAAACGAAGGTGGAGGGAGGGGGCAGGACGCTCAGGCCGACTTCGTCTAGAACCCAAGTGGCTGCGGTGGTGACGCTCCACCTCCTGCAGCCCCCTCTTGTAGGCCTGAAGGCTCCCTTCTGATGGGGGAGAGCTGGCTGGCTCCCCGTCCCATGGAGCAGGCCACTTGGGCAAGTGCGACGGCTCTTGGGAAACTCCCTGCGGGAAGGGAGCAGGCGGGTGGTTGGCCCCCCCAGCAGCGGGCGGCTGGGATAGAGGCAGGGTAGGAGGTGGAGATAGGGTACCTGCTGGCGAGCTCTCGCGGCTAGGCATCTCGTCCAGGTAAGCCTGCACCTGAGGGTTGTCGAAGTAGGCTTTCAGGCTAGCCTGGGCAGGATCCAAGGCGTAAAACTCTGGGAATACCTCATCCTGGAACCACTTTTCCGTAAAGCGACAGAGGCCTGGCAATTGATCCGGGGATCCGGCAGAGTGCTCCTCAATAAACTGCAGGGCTTCGGTTTCCTGACTGGCGCGTAGGTGACTAAGGGCTTCTTCAGTTTGCCCCAACAACAAGCTGCAGATAGCTTGCTCCAGATGCACATCTTGCCGCTGGGCGAGGCGAATCAGGTAGCCGCGCGCCCGCCGCACTAGAGCTGGCCGTTTCTCCACGTAGCCCGCTGTCAGCAGCACCTGCGCAGCCAAGTAGGCAGCGACCAAGGAAGGGCGCTCCGCCTCTTGTTCAAAAAGCTCCTGCTGTTCTTTCAGGGTGAGGTAGCGGCGCACGCGCTGGATGAAGCGTAAGAAATCTTCCGTACTCAAGCCAGAGCCATCTTGCCCACCGCCCTCAATGCCGCCCCGCTCGTCGAGCATGGCCTTGAGGAGAGCCAGCCCCTGCTGCCGCGCCAGGGCAGGAGCTGCAGCTACTCCTTTGCCCATGGCAGCTGGGGCATTGGGGTCAAGGAGCTGCAAAATGCGGTAGGGGCGCAGCTTGCCCAGGTCGATGCGGAGCTCTGCCTGGAGCTGAGGAAAAGCCTGACACTCCTCCAGTTCGGCCAAGCCTGTCTGCAAAGAGTGCGCGGCTTCTTCATAGGCTCCTTGTCGCCAGGCTTCCCGGCCTAGCTCTAAACGGGCCACGGCCCGCCCCAAAATGGCATCAGAACGGGCGGGGTGTCCTTGATCAAGCATTTGCTGAGCCAAGCTTAAAGCCGCTGGGTACTCTCCAACTTCACAGCACAGGCACAGCACTCCCGGCAGAAGGGCCTCGTCCACCGTCAGGGTGGGATGCGCTAGGGTTAGGTGTTCGTCGTAGCTGCGCCGTGCCTCAGGGTCGAGCAGCACAGAAGCGGCCTCCTGGACAAGCTGGGCACGAGCCTCCACGGCCTGCGGCGAGAACCCCACTAGCCAAGAACGTTCGCCTGGCCTGAGCTCGCGGCGCTCTTGGTAAGCCTGTTCGATCTGATGCTTGTCTGCCCGTGGCGACAGCATCAAGATTCGGTAGTAGTCGAGGGGCACCCGCACCGTCATCATCTCTTACGTTGTTCTCCTGCTTGGGTCGTCGGGGTGGCGTTTTTGAACACCTGACCCGCCTCGACCTTAACTGTAGTCCTTTTCCTTAACAAAAGGGATCCCCCTGGAAGAGCTGGGGCAAGAGGCTAAGGGTCTAACTTGGGGCGCCTCAGCGCTCGGGTTTGGAGCTGGGATCCCTCAGCGAGTGAGAGTGCCCTAGGCCAACGCTTGCCACGACAGCAAGAACGAGCTGACCAAAAGCAGGGATCCCAACAGCCGCCGCCAGCCCCTCCAGGGAATCTCCGCCAAGACACCGCCAGCGCTCAGGCACAAGAAGGGCAGGGCCACTAGGCCCCAGCGGGCGCTTTGTTGCAGGAGGTACAGGGGCGGCTCCCCCCGACCCTCCAGCCAAGTTGCTAGCAGGCCCATCCAGAGGGCATGGCCCAAGCCGGCCAGGCTGAGCAAAGTTTGTTGGCGTTCTTCCCAAGGCCAGCCCAGCCGCACCAAGGCTAGCCCTAGGGGCAACATCAAAGTAGCCAGCGTAGGCAGGCCAGTTGGGCCTCTGGGCGAATAGGATCCCATGGCTGGAGAGAGAGTCTCTGTTCCCCGGAAGCGATCCCCAAGCCCCTCCGCCCCCCCGAGCCAGGAGAGGCCCATCACCAACAGCAGCAAGGCTG
Organism: Synechococcus sp. R70.1; assembly: GCF_047461675.1. Taxonomy (NCBI): domain Bacteria; kingdom Bacillati; phylum Cyanobacteriota; class Cyanophyceae; order Synechococcales; family Synechococcaceae; genus Synechococcus; species Synechococcus sp. R70.1. The sequence goes on along the minus strand of NZ_JANSHR010000002.1, from coordinate 3,153 downwards.
ATCCCTGCAACCCTTGCCGCGGCCGGTGTTGGCTAATCCACAGCAGCGCCCAGAGCAAGGCCAAGGGCCAAACTCGGTAGCTCAGCCCACAGGCCAGCGCCAACCCCTCCCAGCGCAGGCGGGATCCCGGCCTAATGCCGCTGCTAGTTAGTAAGACCAGGAGAGCGAGGATCTCGCTGCTCGGCTCCAACCCCTGGGTCAGCACCCAGGGGCTAAGCCCCCACAGGCCGGCGCTCCAGAAATTGCCCCAGCTCCAACACAACAGTAGGATGGCTAGACAGGCTAGGGTCGACAAGGTTGCCAGCAGTCCTTGCGGCGGGATCCCGCTTTTTTGCCCTAGCCAAGGCAAAAGTTTCTCTGCCAGCCAGTGGTAGAGGGGGAGTTCCAGCGGAGCAAGGGATCCCTCAGCGCTACTGGCAGGCAAAACGCGCCACCACGCTTCCTGAGCCGGTTCTGCTAGAAGGCGAAGCCGTTGCCCAAAGAGCAGTCCTACTCCCCCGCACAGCAGGCAGGGGCCTATCCAACTCAGCTTGGCCGGCTGCCGGCGCCGGAGTAGCCGTTTGCCCTGAGGAGGCATGGCGGGAGGAAACCTCACGGAGAAGAGGGCATAGTCAACTCTAGATCGCCTGCTGAGGGACACCCCGACTGCTGCCAACGGCGGATAGCTTGGGCGGTGAGCCCGTTTGTAACATCGCGAACGGGGATCCCGGCTCCAGTTACTCGGAGGCGCACCAACTGCCAGGGATCTCCTGGTTTATCCCGCAATACACAGGCCTCATAGGCCAGATGCAGGGTTTCGCTGCGCCGTCCCGCTAGAGGGTTGTCCGGCTGCGGCGGCTGCCGAGGGAGAACCAAGCGGCGCTCCAGCGTGGTGAAGTAGAGGCAAAAGCCCTGGGCAGTGGAAGCGGCTGGGCTATCCGCCAACTCCTTGGCAGCAAGAGGCTCGACCTGCGGCTGGCCCACGAGCACCACCTGAAACTCTGAGCGGGAGCGGCTCAGGGCTAAATTGAGAAACAAAGGCAACTGGGCCGTCAGGGCCTCAGACCAAGTTTGGGGATCGCTGGCACAGACTTCTCCCCTGGCTAGTGTAGGAGCGAGGCCGGACAGTCCCAAAACCACTGCTAGAGCAGCTCCTCGCCTGCCCCTCAACGCCATTTCCCCAACCCTCAGCCCACAGTCTCCACCAGCGCCTGAAAGCGTTGCCAGGCTGCCAGAGGATCGGCAGCTGCCGTGATGGGGCGACCCACCACCAGATAGTCTGCCCCCGCCTGCAGGGCTGTTGCAGGGCTACAAACCCGCCGCTGGTCGTCCCCTGCCTCTGGATCCCCCAGTCGGATCCCTGGGGTTACCAGCAGAACCTCCGGCCCCAGAGCTTGGCGCAGCCGCCCCACCTCCTGAGGAGAGCAGACCAGACCCCTCAAGCCCTGTTCCAAGGCCAGCTGGGCCAACTGCAACACATAGTCGCCGGGATCCCGCTCGATGCCCAGCTCCCGCCGCACCTGTTCAGGGCCAAGGCTGGTTAAAAGGGTAACTGCTAACAGCCGACAGGAACTGCCCTGGACGGCCGTTGCGGCTGAGTGCAACATGGCGCTCCCGCCGGCCGCATGGACGGTCAGCAAGTCCACCCCATGGCCAACGGCTACTTGGACTGCCCGCCCCACTGTGCGGGGAATGTCGTGCAGCTTGAGGTCCAAGAAAATGCGCTTGCCCCGCTCCTTCAGGGCTTGCAGAATTGGAGGGCCAACTGCCGTAAACAGCTCCAGGCCCACCTTCCACCACTGCACTTGGGGTAAACGCTCCACCCACTCCAGCGCCTCCTCAAGGGAGGAGGTATCTAGAGCAACAATAAGGCGGCTATCCTGCATAGCCCACGCCCTCAGGCCAGCTAGCGCGCAGGGCCCTCCTCCCGCGGCTCATAGTGAGGACAGCCCTTGCAAGGGCCATAGGGGTTGACGGCACAGCGCAGTTGCGGGGAAAGGGCATTGTAGCGACAGGTGGGATCCCCAATCCAGCCAGGCGGCGAAGCGATATAGGTATAGACAACTACGCCTCCAAATCCCCAGGGGCTGACGAAAAAGCGGCTGGTGCTAAAGGACTGCCCCTCGGCAGGGTTAGACGCTTCCTCTGGGCGCTCGGGTTCCTCCTCCAGCCGCCAAAAGGTTTCCCACTGCCTGAGGGTTTGCTCGATAGGGGTGGCCAGCTGTTCTCCCAGCTCCCTCAAGGCGGCTTCTAGAGCAGCAAGGCCTGCCTCTGCCGCCTGCCTAAAGGCTGCCACCCATTCTTCCGAGAGCTGCTCCCAATCCATGCTGCAGCGACCTGAGGGCTTCCTTTAATACCTTAGCCGCTTGCTTAGGCGATACGGCCAACTTTCTCCGGCAATTGCCCCTGCAGACATTGGCGCGGGTATGCCACTTCGCCTGCCTCTGCGCCGAGGGAATGCTGGGCTCGCGACTTGAATTCTTCTCAAGGTTTAGTTGCCGTACGCTGTCGCGGTTGAAGCCTGTCACAGAGGTCTGGGCTGCAGCTTCCCGGCCACCAACAAGCAAGAGGGACAAAACTATCCACGATAATCCCCTAAGGGCAGCGCGGCGCATCTTGAGACTGGGCAGCGGGGGCAGTTCAATCATGGCAGCTCTCTTGGGCAGCTGGCGGCTTGTCCAAGGCCGCTTTGGGCAGCCCAATCCCCGACCACTGCACGCAACGGCGGCCCTCTTCATCCTCCAGGGATCCCTCGCGGCGATAGGAAAAGAAATCCTGGGGCTGGCCAAAGGTGCAGTGGGGACTGATGGCAATGTGCTCAGGCGGGATCCCTTGCGCTTGGGCCTGGGCAGAGTTGACCCAGCGCAGATCCAGGCGAACCTTGCCAGGGATGGGATCAGGCCAGAGGGCAAGCTGCGGATCCACGCCTGCCGGCAGCGTCTGCAGCACCTTGTCAGCCACTGCTTGGGAAACTTGGTAGGCTGGCCCGGAAATGGCTGGCCCCAGGGCAATGCGGATTTCCTCGACAGGGATCCCCCCCCCAAGAAAGACCTGGAGCACCTTGGGCAAGATGCCGGCAGCCGTCCCCCTCCAGCCAGCGTGAACTGCTGCCACCCACCGGCGACTGGCAACCAGAATCGGCACACAGTCAGCAGTACCAACCCAGGCAGAGTC
>NZ_JANSHR010000001.1:0-1986 GCF_047461675.1 Synechococcus sp. R70.1 | reverse complement strand
ATCTACACGGGGAAACACCCCTCAGTGTGGCGAATACGCTACGCTTGGCATCTGCCGCGCCAGTTGGACTGCGCAGCAATGCAGACGGCGCTGCAGCAAATCCTGGGCGAACACGACTTTCGCCCCTACTCAGTCAAAGTTCCGGCTGAGCAGAACACCGTTCGCACACTATACCGCGGGCAGGTACGCCCGACCCGCGACGGCGTGCAAATCGACCTGGAAGCCAGTAGCTTCCTGCGCGGGATGGTACGCCTTATCGTGGGCGACCTGATGCAAGTAGGTAGCGGCATGCTACCCATAGATGCGCCTGCCGAACGGCTGCGCACACGCCAACGAGCGACCTACATGGCACCCCCGCAAGGGCTGTGCCTGATTCGGGTAAAATATAGACGCTGAACGAGGAGGCAACCCTTATGTTGCAACGCACCTACATGGCGAAAAAAAACGAAATCGAGCGCACATGGTGGGTCGTCGACGCGGCAGGCAAACCTGTCGGGCGAGTCGCCGCCCAAGTCGCACGCCTGCTGCAAGGTAAGCACAAACCCACCTACACACCACATATGGATGTGGGCGATTATGTGATTATCCTAAACGCGGAGAAGGCGATTTTTACGGGTAAGAAACTGGACGAAGTGCTGTATCACCACACGATGCATCCAGGCGGGCTGCGCGCCTACACCCGACGCAAACTAATGAGCGAGAAGCCCGAACGGATGATAACGCGCGTGGTCAGCCGCATGCTACCCAAAAACAAGCTCCGCGCACGGATGCTCAAACGGCTGCGCGTGTTCGCAGGCGCGGAACACCCGCACCAAGCGCAGCAACCTCAGCCGTACCAACTGTAAGGAGGGCATACGATGGAACAAGTTCGTTACTACGCTACAGGGCGTCGCAAGACCGCTTCGGCGCGCGTGTGGTTGATGCCCGGCACGGGCAAAATCACTATCAACGGGCGTGAGGCGTCGGAGTACCTGCGCCGACTGACTCTGGAACGCCTTGTGACACAACCGCTGCGCCTGCTGGGGCTCGAGGAGCAGTACGACATCATGGCGACGGTGCGCGGGGGCGGACTATCGGGTCAGGCAGGCGCAATCCGACACGGTGTTGCGCGTGCCCTACTGCAGGTTAACCCAGAATATCGTGCGGTGCTGAAGCAGAACGGGCTGCTGACCCGCGACGCCCGCGAGAAGGAGCGCAAGAAGTACGGACGCCACGGCGCACGACGCGGATTCCAGTACGTGAAGCGATAATGCGCGTGCTGCTGGTGGGCGGCGGTGGACGCGAACATGCACTGGCGTGGAAGCTCCGCCAGAGCCGGCATTGTGACGCGCTTTACGCCGCTCCCGGCAACGCGGGGATTGCCCACCTTGCTGAATGCGTCCCTATCGCTCCCAAAGCCGTTGCCGATGTGGTGCAGTTCGCCCGCCAGAACGCGATTGACCTCGTGGTGGTGGGTCCCGAATCGCCCTTGATTGCAGGGCTTGCCGACGCGCTGCACGAGGTGGGCATCCCCTGCTTCGGACCTACACGCGCTGCAGCGCAACTGGAAGGTAGCAAGGCGTTCGCCAAGCAACTGATGGCACAGCTGGGTGTACCCACCGCCCCGTTTGCCGTGTTCGACGATGCCGATGCCGCGCGCGCCTACCTACGCGAGCGGTTCCTCCGCCACCCGTGCGTGGTCAAAGCGGACGGCGAGGCGCTGGGCAAGGGCGTGTTCGTATGCGACACGCTCGGCGACGCACTGGATGCTGTGGAGTTCCTGATGGAACAGGGTGGACTGGGCGCAGCGGGCAAGCGCATCGTGATTGAAGACCGCCTATACGGGCGCGAGATGTCGCTGCTGTGTATCACCGACGGCGAGCACGCTCTGCCCATGCCGCCTGTGCGCGACTACAAACGCGCCTTCGACGGCAATCGCGGTCCCAACACGGGCGGGATGGGCTGCTACACACCATTGCCCGACGCGACGCCTGCCCTCGTACAGAC